>CAZSGL010000010.1:0-20000 GCA_964606265.1 uncultured Anaerolinea sp.
TGCCAGGCGCGCTTCATGGTTGAGCAATCTCCAAGCCATTCTCTTTTATTCTCAGTTGGAACTGACTTCTCGATGACATCATTCAAGTGCCGTAATGTTGAATGGATATCACCAACCAGCGGTAGCGTTTGGTTGTAGTGCAGGGCATCATCGAAGTCAGCATTGATATTAATAACGTGTCTGACATGTGGGTAGGCTGTTCGGGAGGAATCTGATTGACACACGGCGCGCGTTCCAACCGCGATAAGTAAATCCGCATTTTCCATGGCGAAATTCCCGCAGATCGATCCTTTAGAACCTCCCACACCCATGTTGGCTGGAAGAGAATACGGAACGCAACCGGTCGCGACGGGAGTGTGAACCAACACGCCCCCGGAAAGGTCAAGCAACCTCTGCAGTTCCTCCTTGGAATCAACTGCCCCACCGCCCGCTTTTATAACGATGCGTGAGGCGGATTGGATCATATTCGCAGCGGATTGGTAATCCCCTTCGGCACGCCCCATACGGACAGGGGGCTGCCAGAAGATCTCATTCAGATTAAAATCTTCCATCAAAACCGCCTGAGTATTCATCGGCAACAGCAGGTAAAAAGGACCAGGTCGATACGGATGGTCCACGATCGAGCTGCCATTTCTCAGAGCGGCAGGCAGGGCTAACGGGGTGTGCAGAGAATATGCAGCACCCATAACTGAAGTCAACTTGAGAAAACCTGCCTGTTGGTGACGGGGGATCTGCTGCATATTGAAGCCCTCATCCTCGGTGGTCTCATCGCCGAACAGGTACCAGACACCAATTCCATCGGAAGCAGGAATGAGCGAGGCTGCCAGCGCCTGCAATGCACCCGGACCAATAGAGGTAATTACTGCAGCTTTTTCGCCGGTTACCCAACGCAGGGCAGCAGCAGCGTGCGAGGCTTCAATCTCACTGCGTACCCCGAATACCCTCACCACACCAGCTTCCTGATAGACTCTGAGAACCTCGCCGACCTCGGTTGAGCCATGCCCGAAAACCGCATAAAAAGTTTTGACACCCTGATCGATCAACCCTAACACCAGCGCTTCTGAGAGGGTTAACGTCGCTTTGCGTTGGAGAGTCCCGGATTGCCTGGCAGTCCGGAGGTTTCCCGCGCCGGAAATGATTGATGCCCTCTGCTTGCGTTGTGTTAATGTTTCTTCTCGGGATTGAATAGCCATATTCTCACTCACCTGAATGGATTACTCACCAGCCTGGGTAAATTTCATCTTGTCGCTCAACTGGTGGCTGATTGACAGTACCTGTTCTGCCAGAGACTCCATCCTGGATGAAGTCATGCGGGTTAATGGTCCAGAGATGCCGATGCTGCCGACTACCTTTTCACGAAAATCAAATATCGGCGCAGCGATGCAGCGTACTCCCATGTCGAATTCCTCATCATCCACTGCGTAGCCCTTCTCCCGCACAACTTCCAGATGCTTGCGCAACGATTCACGGATTAAAAGGGTGGATTCTGTAAAACGCTCAAGATTTTCAGGAATCGGTTGTTGTCCGAAAGCCAGCAGGACTTTCCCCAAGGCAGTGCAGTGTAGTGGAGCCATAAAACCCACTTCTGCATTTACCCGCAGTGAAGCAGGTGATTCAACCTGGTCAATGTATAAAACCTTCCCTTGGGATAACACACCGATGTGGGCACATTCACCCGTGGTTTTCATTAATTCACGTAAATATGGTTTCGCCACTTCTCTTAGCGGCATGCGGGTTAACAGGCTGCGGCTGAGCACAACCACCTGGGGACCCAGGAAGAAACGCCGGGAAATTGCATCTTTTTCAGCAAAACCATAATTCACGAGGGTGCTCATCAAGCGCGAGGCGCTGCCTTTATCAATACCCAGTTCGTTGGCGATCTCAATAATTGAGCCCCCGCCCGAGGATTCGGATAGTGTAGACAAAATTTTAAGACCGCGGGCAAGCGATTGGATTTCAGGCATTATTCCTCTATGATGCTTTGATTGTACAAACTAATTGCGTATAATACAACTATATTGCGTATTACGCAACCTTAGTTTTTAAAATACTCATCACCCGCTCGGGGTGGTGAGAAAATTGAGTCCATACTATTCCACGATAGTCGCAAATTCGTTGCAAGCTTTTTTCGTGGCATAATGAATACGGACTCCAGATTAAAGATAAATGGAAGTTCAGTGGCATAATTTCATGTGCTTATACGGAGGGGTAAGATGAAAAACAACTCACATTCCGGGATCGTTGTACTCGTACTTTTTGTTATCACTCTAAGCGGATGTACATTCCTGCCACAAGGCTCAAGTACACTCCAAGTAGAAGAGCATCAGTTAACTGGCGCTCCAGAACTTGTCCCGTTTGGTTTCGAACCACTCCAGAGCAACCAGGCAGGGATCCTTGCAAAACACTCAAGTGAAAGAACTCTGAAAGTTTTTAACCAAGTATTCACTGATGATGGCAATCCTGCCATCACCTCACTGGGTGAAAACGCAGAACTGAAAGCAGTGGTGGTTAATGCCACTCAGGGACAACCGGATCAAACAGTGAGGTTGATGAGGGGAGATGAGTTAGTCTTTGAAGCTCCCGCGGGACTTCCATCACCTGCAATACCTTTACAAGCCCTATGGACATATGATGGACACTGGGCGCTTGAAATTCTCTTTGCTGACGAGACTACCTGGGCAGGGCAGATCTTCATCGATGGGGAGCTCGTAAATGAAAAGAAGGGATACGCCGAAGCCTTTGGCCTGCAGTTGCTCGCTGATAAGCCTTTCTTCTTCTACATGCGCGATGGACATGCAGGATACTCGTACGATGGTAAGGAAACAGATCTCGATTACAGCGAAATTCCTCATTACCGATGTTGCGCTGAGACTGAGATCAATCCGCTCCCGGCTCAAAACATGGTGGCGTTCTTCGCAGCAAAAAACCAGGAATGGTTCTATGTCGAGTTGGGTGCGTTTGACAAGTGATCTTCAGTTCTTAGACTTAAACCTTGGACTGTATCTCGAACTTTCCAAAATAACCAAAGAATTCTGAATCAAATACGGGGTAATTAACCAAAAAACACCCTGTTTACCAGGGTGTTTTCGTTTTCTTCAATTACTAATTCTATTGATTTGGCATTAAGGTAAAGTCTCTTTCAGACTTTTCGGCAGGTATGCATAGAATTCAGTCGCGTCAACCATATCCTCCAGGGGGACACTCTCGATCATAGTGTGGGCTGTCTCTTCATCCCCCGGACCAAACCCGATAGACGGGATGCCTGCTTTGCCTGCCCAGTAGGTGCCGTTGGTGGAGAAATCCCAGGTACCCAGCGGACGGTTCTCACCCCACAAGTCCTGCACGGTCTTAAGCCCAGCCTGCACCAGCGGGTGCGATTCCTCTTGTAACCAGGCGGGGAAATATTTTGTTAATGGGAAAACGAAACCTGTGTAAGATGGAACATCGGAGAATAACTCCTCGACAATGATTTCCTTCTGCAGGTAATCGGGGATCAACCCTTTGATCTGGTCAATTACCTCGTCGTGAGGTTCATTGATAGTAATCCTGCGGTCGATGTAAATCGTGAATTGATTAGGGACAGCATTTAGCGAATTTGTTCGTGCAATCGCATCTGTAATCGCGATGGAAGGATGCCCCAGCACAGGATGGCTGCCCATTCCAAACCGAAAACGGCGATCCAGTTCGCGGATCAGGTTGATAATCGAAGCCATCTTATAAACAGCGTTGTCACCCAGAAAATGCACCGCAGCATGGGCAGAACGCCCTGAGGCTGTGATCTTCAATTCAATGCGGCCTTTATGCCCGCGATAAACGTTCATTTTGGTTGGCTCGCCGATTACCACAAAATCAGGTTTCACTTTCGGGTCGGCTTCAACAAAGGCATTGGGACCGATGCCATCGCACCACTCCTCCATGTTGCCGAAATAATAGGCGGTGTACCCTTCCAGCAGCCCGAGGTCGCGGGCAATTGCCAGACCGTGTACCATCCCGGGAGTGCTGCCTTTTTCGTCACAGGCACCGCGCGCGTAAAGGATGCCGTCTTCCACTTTACCGATAAATGGATCCCATCCCCACTCGTTGCGGTCACCCACGCCGACGGTGTCGATATGTGAGTCATACAGAAGCACCTTAGGCCCATTCCCGATGCGACCGATCGTGTTGCCCATTTTATCAAATCGAAATTCATCAAAGCCGAGTTTCTTCATTTCTGCCTGGATGCGCTCTCCAACAGGTCCGATCAAGGAATCCATTGACGGGATGGCACATATATCCCGCATGAATTGAATAATCTCACTTTTCTTTTCTGCGACCCTTTGTTTAATTTCTTTTTGTGTATCCATCAATCCTCGCTTAGTTTGGCCTACTTGAAGCTGCCATTATACTGTTATTATAAAATATCCGTAAATATTAGGTGCGATGAAGTTTACCAGTATTTTTCGAACCAAGAGATAGTGAAAGCGAGTTACCAACGGGAGTAATAATATGAAAATTATGGAAGCCCTGGCGGAAAAGAATATAAAGGTCCTGTTCGGCAATCACTGGTTGATCCAGGAAAACGGGATCTACCATGTGTTTGAGCACAAGTTCCGCAAAGTAACCGACACCGAGATTTATAGTGGCACTGATGAAGAAACCGCGGTAAGACTCCTGCTAGAAGGCGGCGGAAATTCCCTTGGGGCAGATTGATCGATATGAAAAATGGCAGTATTTGGATTCAATGAGAGTCACCAAATAAATTCACAGTAAATAGCGCGGAGGTTAACATGAGGGTTCTCTTTATAGGCGGCACCGGTTTAATCAGTTCGGCATGCGCCGAGCTGGCGATAAAACGCGGCATTGACCTCACGATCCTAACGCGTGCGCAATCCAACAAATATGCTGTTCCCGCCGGAGCGCAATCCCTCGTGGCGGATATACATGGCGATAAGGAACAGCTTGCCAATGTATTGGCGGATCAAACATTCGACGTGGTGGTGGATTGGATCGCATTCACCCCGGCGGATATCGAACACGATATTTCTCTTTTCACCGGGAAAACCAGGCAATTCATTTTCATCAGCTCGGCGAGCGCCTACCAAAAACCGCCTGCGCACTACTTGATCACTGAAGAAACCCCCCTTGAGAATCCTTACTGGCAGTACTCGCGGGATAAGATCGCATGTGAGGAAAGTTTGTTGAACGCCTATCGAGAAAGTGGGTTTCCGGTGACAATCGTGCGACCATCACTGACTTACGGACCTTCTCAACTGCCATTGTGCGTTACGGATTGGCAGAACCCTTACACCGTGATTAACCGCATGCGCCAGGGCAAAAAGGTCATCGTCCCCGGTGACGGTACGTCATTGTGGGTATGTACCTGGAACGCTGATTTTGCGGTCGGGATGGTGGGACTTTTCGGTAATACAAACGCTATTGGAGAAGCCTTTCATATCACCTCAGATGAAGTGCTCACTTGGAACCAGCTCTACCTGCAAACCTACTCTGCGTTCGGCATTGCGCCTAATCTCATCCACATTTCTTCTGACTTGCTCGCGATGTGGAACGACCACTACACAGGATCTTTAATCGGTGACAAGATAAACAGCGTAGTCTTTGATAATTCCAAGATCAAACTTTTTGTTCCTGAATTCGATTGTAAAGTACCCTGGGCTGAAGGGGTGAAGCGCACCATCGCGTGGTTTGATGCTGACAAAGCAAGACAAATCATCAACCCGGAGGCGGATCAGAAATGGGATGCCATTATCAGCGCTTATGAAAGCGCATACCCAACTCTTACCACTAACCACTAAGAATCATAGACAAAGTTATTTACTATCGGCAAGACAACAATAACCCTCCGGCTAATAAATAAACTCCCCGAATTCGGGGAGTTTTGGATTATTTTACCGTTGGATGCGGGCTGAGCCACCTTTGGCGAATGCCCTTACCTGGTCAAGGGTTACCATGGTGGTATCCCCTGGAGTGGTGGTCAGAAGCGCGCCGTGTGCCCAACCCAGGTTAACCGCTTCCTGTTCCGATTCACCATTGAGCAATCCATAAAAGAATCCGGAGGCAAATCCATCACCGCCACCAACGCGATCGTAAATGTTGAGCTCGCATGTGGGCGAAACAAATGTCTCTCCGTTCACCCAGGCTACTGCACCCCAACTATGGTGATTGGTGGAATGCACGTCACGCAAGGTGGTTGCCACAATTTTCACATTGGGGAATTTTTTTACAACCTTTTCGATCATCCCAAAGAATGTGCTTGGATCAAGTTTGGATTTGGCAGCGACCTCAGGACCCGGGATGCCAAGACCAAGCTGTAGGTCTTCTTCATTGCCAACCAGTACATCCACATTTTCAACAATACGGTGAACCACAGAAGCGGCTTTTTCCTGCCCGCCCCAGATATTCCATAATTTTGCGCGGTAATTCAAGTCAAATGAAGTAACGGCTCCAGCGGCTTTAGCGGCTTTCATGCCTTCAACAATTACCTCGCCAGTTGTCTCAGAGAGAGCTGCGAAAATCCCTCCGCTGTGGAACCAGCGTACACCGCCGGCATGGATGGTCTTCCAGTCAATATCACCGGGTTTTAGCTGCGCGGCAGCCTCATTGGAGCGATTGTAAAAAACAACGGGTCCACGAACGCCGTAACCGCGGTCACTAAAGACTGTCGCCATGTTTGGTCCGTTGACGCCATTATGGCTGAAATGTTTGTAAAACGGCTTGACGCCCATCGCCCTCACGCGTTCAGCAATCAAATCTCCAATCGGGTAATCCACCATGGCAGTGGCAATGCCGGTCTTCATATTAAAGCAATCGGACAGGTTAGCAGCGCAGTTGAATTCTCCGCCACTGACATGAATTTTGCACTCCGTTGCCTTACGGAATGGAATAATGCCCGGGTCAAGGCGGTGGACGAGTGCACCTAAAGAGAGAAAATCGAGCGCCCCTTCAGGTTTAATATTGAGTCCGTATTTCATTTTCTGCCTCCGTAGATCTTCTATTGTAAGGATTGGTTATTGCCAATCCGTATGGAACGTCCCCTGCATATCGATACGCCGGTAGGTATGGGCGCCAAAATAATCACGCTGCGCCTGGGTCAAATTTGCCGGCAGCCTCTCACTGCGATAGGCATCAAAGTAAGCCAGGGCGGAACTAAATGCCAGAGCCGGAATCCCGCTTTGGGCAGCAATGGCAATCACTTTGCGCAACGCCGCCTGACGTGAATTCATCGCAATCGCGAAATCCGCATCTACCATCAGGTTAGGCAGGTCGGGTTTGCGTTTAAAGGCCGCCTGAATATCGTTGAGGAACCTCGCGCGGATGATGCACCCGCCGCGCCAAATGCGGGCAATCTCACTATAGTTCAGGTTGTAATGATATTCCTTGCTGGCAAGGCGCATCAAGCCAAACCCCTGGGCATAGGAACAAATCTTGGCGGCATAGAGTGCGTCGCGAACAGCCAGGATGACCTCCTGAGGATTCCCTGCTATTTTCACCTCCGGACCAACGAGCACTTTTGAGGCAGCGACGCGCTCCTCTTTATAGGCAGAAATTATACGGCTTTCAACCGCCGCATTAATCGTTGGGATGGGTGCACCAAGATCAAGGGAATTCTGGCTTGCCCATTTTCCGGTGCCCTTTTGTTGCGCTTCGTCCAGGATCAAATCAATAATTCCGCGTCCAGTTTCAGCGTCCACCTTGCTAAAGATATCTGCAGTTATCTCGATCAAATAGGATTCAAGATCACCTTTATTCCATTCTAAAAAAACTTCATGCAATGCCTCGTTGGAGAGTCCCAACCCGCGATGCAGCAAATCGTAGGCTTCAGCGATCAACTGCATGTCGCCATATTCGATGCCGTTGTGAACCATCTTGACATAATGCCCCGCTCCCCGCGGACCCATATATGCCACGCAGGGTTCGCCGTAAGCCTTGGCGGAGATAGCTTCGAAGATGGGTTTAACCAGTTCCCACGCTTCAGGTTGACCACCCGGCATGATGGAAGGTCCCCACAAAGCTCCCTGTTCCCCGCCGCTGACGCCTGTGCCGATGTAGATGATCCCTAATGCTTCGAGCTCAGTCGAGCGCCTTTCTGTATCCAGAAAATGAGAGTTGCCTCCATCGATCAAGAGGTCGCCTTTTGTTAAAACCGGGATGAGTGACGCGATGGCGGAATCAACGGGTTTGCCTGCTGGGACCATCATCAATATCCTCCGCGGCAACTCCAGGGCTGCCAGGAAAGATTCCAGCGATTCACTAGCGATGAGATTCTTCTTTTCTGCATCTTCGCCAAAGGCAATAACCTTTACCGGGTCGACGTCATATCCTGCCACCTTGAAACCATTGCGCGCCATATTCAGGGCTAGCATACGCCCCATCACGCCCAGTCCCATTACGCCGAAATTTGCGTTTGACATAAGTTCTCCTTCTTTCGTTTTTCGAAGCGGTAAATTTGCCAGGTATTGTAGAGGTGATGATAAAAAGTATAGATGGTTGGTCCCATTGCCACAAGGGGACTCATGAACGTCAGCGCGATCCAGATGGCAAATGTATTATTTTTCTGACCCAACGCCTGGCTGGATTCCTGCCAGTAATCCTTGCCCCCAAGGATGGCTCCAACGGCAAAATTGACAACGCAAATGAGTAGCGCTACCCCTGCAATTTGGAACAAAAGAGTGAACGAACCAGACCTTTCATTGATCATAAAATTGGATGCTTTGGCACTGATGATAAAGAGGTTGAAAAGCCAGACGGGAAAGGATAATTTTTTTCCAGCGTGAAGTACCACTTGCGCTTTTTCCGGCAAATGGGTGGATAAACGCGCAAGGATGAGCGGCACGAACATGGTGATTAGAACAGGAAACAAAACATCCCAGGTGGAGATATGCACACTGGTTCCAACTAAATTCGGAAGAATGAAAGGGATCACCAGTGCAGCAACAATGTTTGTTAACAAGACCGCTGCAACCATAAAGTCCACTTTTCCGCGAATAAATCCAACGATCACAGTAGACGATATGGCAGTCGGCGCCATGGCGCAGATAAAGGCTGTCATGGCGAGTTCGTGATCAATGAGCGAGAATAGAAAATACCAACCAATCCCAAGAAACAGGTTGGCTACAAGTACTTTAATGACACCAGGCTGGATTGACAATTGTTTGGTTGGGAGGTCAAGAAAGGCAAAGAACAGCATGGTCATCAAAAGGTACTGCACCATGAATGTAAGCACCGACGCCTGTGGAACTAAAGCCCCGATGACCATGGTCACCAGCAGGGAAACCACCTTGCCATTGGTCATCAGCCAGTTTTTTAATTGTGGAAACTTTTCAATCATCTAATCACAAACCATCTTCTCAATTAATTTGCAATATTTCGGTCAAACCTGCTTGTTTTCGAAAGCTCACGTTGGGATTACTTAGTGCGGAACAATATCTCCCCCGCCTTTGGCACATATAGAATACCTTCATCCTCACGATCGCGCCAATCATCAATCTTCACGCTCGCCGGATCCAGGTAACCCAGGTTGAGACGGGCGCAATCTTCAGGGGAGATCCTGCTTGCCAGAGTTACGCGCACGTTGGGTTTTTCCTGCCCGTCCTCCATGCAACCTGATCCCCGAACATGGGTGGAGTGGGCTAACACTCCTAACGGGATGTGCTTATAGCGCTCCCAATCCTGCAGGAAATACGGCAAGATGTGATATCCGACTTCATAAATATACTTGCCGTGCACATGGCTGACCACATCCAGATGCGGCGCGTAGATAACCACTTCGCCGCCCATTGCTACAGCCGGCTCCATTTTATACATGGCTTTTGCGGCGGTCCAAAGTTCATCGTACATTTTTGGCGCGCACGAAAGTACCCTTTGAAAGGGTTTTTCACACCAGCGGATGTGCCGACTTGCTGAGAGGTCTGCCGCGGCACTCCAGGCTGAAAGGGCATCGCCAATGAACAACCCACTAACATCGTGGCCTTCGACCACCAGGGCGACCAAGGTAACCGGAGTACTGAGTTTTGCGACTGCCACATTGATCATCTCCCTTACGGGAGTATTTTTAATACCAATCGTTCCCACAACCCCGGCCAGGGCTCCCAGCCAATGGGTGGCATTGATCATATCCGGTCCTGATATTCCCGGGAATAAATACTTGTTGCCTCCGGAAAATCCCACGACTTCATGCGGAAAGGTAGGACCCAAAATGAGAATGTGGTCGTATTGAAAAACCGACTTGTTGATGCGGATGTCCACCCGGTTCGGAAGAGAGGAGTGCCAGTGGTCCCCTGCGATTTGTTTAAACTGGGATTGTTCGATGGCACCGATGCTGACCAATGCCTCCGGATTTGACCATTCATGGTTGAGCAAGCCAATCCTGGCGAACGTTGACTTGCGTTCATCCGCAGTAATACCAACCAGTTTTTCAAGGTTAGCTTGTGACAGTGCAGGGTGCGTCCCTAAAGCTACCATAAAGTCCAATTGACGGGTATTGGCAAGCGCGGCAACCATTGCCCTGAACAAGAATGGGAGAGGCAGTGAACGGGTATGGTCAGGGATCAATACCAGTACCTTCTGGTTTACGAAACGGCTGCCCAGTGAGGTATGAATCGCCTGTAAGAGATCATCCTCTGGCAAGACAAGACCTGCAGTAGCAATCAATTGTTTTTCAAGCATTTTGCTCTCCTTGTCCTTGTCCTCAGCGGGAGTTGCTACCCGGTTTGGAAAAGACTTCTATATTTGGAGCATTCGCATAAACTATTTAAGGTCTTACACTCCGCTGAAGGCTGAGAAACCACCATCAACAGGCACTACTACGCCGGTCACATAGGTTGAAGCGGGTGAAACAAGCCACATCACAGTACCGGTCAGGTCTTCCGGTGTACCAAAGCGGCCCTGGGGGATATGAGTCATGATGGTTTTCCCGCGCGCCGTCAGGTCACCGGTCTCTTTTTCCGTCAGGAGAAAGCGGTTCTGCTCGGTCAAATAGAAACCAGGAGCAACGGCATTTACACGTATTGCCGGGCTGAATTCCTGCGCCATGTAAACCGCTAGCCACTGCGTGAAATTGCTCACCGCGGCTTTGGCGGCGGAGTAAGCCGCAATGCGGGTGAGAGGGCGGAAAGCGTTCATGGATGAGATATTAAGGATGACGCCTTGTTTTTGTGCAACCATTTGTTTCCCGAAGACCTGGCAGGGCAGGATGGTCCCCATGAGGTTCAGGTCAAACACCCAGCGAATGGCCTCCGGGGGAATGTCGAAGAATGGTCTTTCAACACTGGTTGTAGCATCTGGCTTATTTCCCCCGGCACCATTGATCAAGATATCCACCCGTGCGAATTTCTCGAGAACGCGCTGTGATGCGCTTTCCACGCTGGATTTTTCAAGCACGTTACACGCAACGCCAACAGCACCATTACCGATCTCAGAGGCAAGTGCTTCAGCGAGTTCCAAACGCAGATCGAGTACAGCGACTTTTGCACCGGCTTTTGCCAACGCACGGCACATTTCGGCACAGAGAACCCCCGCTCCACCGGTGACCACCGCCACTTTCCCTTTCACATCGAACGAACCACTCATTGGAACCTCCCATTACTCTTGATCATTACTACATCCTCTACCAACGATGAGTTTTAGTTGTGCTTTATCGGACAAATCAGTCCGAATTCCATTTATAAACTCAAAAGACCGAGGTGCTTCTTGAAGTGCCGTGTCAAATGGTCAAGGTATCCGTTTGAATGATTTCTCACAGCTGCGTGGATCTCTTTACCGTACTTCATAAGGGCAGACCCGAAGGTCACGTGAAGGATCTCGCGCGCATGAAAATCATCCAGCAATGCGGGTAATGGAATTCCCTTGGGGACCTTGCTGATCTCAGCGGACACATGATAAGTTTGCCGGTCTATTGCGTAGCGTTCCAATCCTAATGCCCAAATCTTGGCAAACAAGTCTGGTTCTTCATTTGCAAGCGTACGTAAGGCTTCAAGGTAACTGGTGCCGGCTGTTTTAACGTGCAGGCGTTCTCCCCAATGTTTCACCATTAAGGGATAGACGCTGAATTTATCTGAACCGGAATGCAGGCTGATCTTGTAATTGTCAAAAAGTGCAGTGACCGCAGCATGGCGTGCTAATTCGGTATCCAGCGCATCAATATCTCCAATGTAATCTACACCCTTCTCAAAACTTCCGATAAAGCGCGGCGCGAGTGATGTGAACTTTACGCCTTTGCGGGTCAATTCGTTGGCAATGAAATAATGTTCCAGCGCAGTTGTTGGAGCATCGGTTTCGTCAATGGATACCTCAAAATCAAACACCTCTTTCATTTCACTGAGGCGCTGATACATGAACACCGAGTGACGGATGGCTTTGCCGTACTTCACTACGGCCCGCAGCAGGGATTCCTTTTCAAAAACCCCAAATCCATGCTCTTCTGTTTTTGAGATGTAAATTTCCTCCAGTTCAGACCAATCCAATCCATGGCTCTTCTGCTTAAGCACTGCCAAAGGATCGGTATCCGCCGCATTATCCACATGTTCACCTGGATCCACGGTAAAAAATGTGTAGCCGGCATCCACAAACCCGGGCAGGTCTTGCACGGTTTTCAGGTGATCGGCATCAGCGCCCCAGGGAGAATCCCAACCGGCTGCCTCCACCGCCCTTTTAGCATCATCCAGAACCTGGTTAAGCGTGCGCCCTGTGCGCATGTTTTCCCGTACCGACTGTTGCGCGAAGACAGGTGCAAACCGGGTTCCTGTAACAGCAGCGATATGCCCGGGGGTGGCGAGTCCCATGCGGTCACCGAAACCAAAAGAGGGTTTCAATCCAAGAGGAGAGAGCATATTTTCATCCTTCTGCAGAGTTAATCCTGCTAAACCAGTTTATAAGTACGTTTTGCCAGCCTGACCGAAAGTTCTATCATCATTTCTAAAGCATCATTCATATCTACCAAATGCCGGGCAACCAGGTTTGCGACCCAGTTTGCTGACACCCGCCGCCACACATCATGCCTGGCGGGAATAGAACAAAATGCCCGGGTATCATCATTAAACCCGGCTGTATTATACAATCCGGCGGTTTCCATGACCTGGTCAAAATAACGCGCCATACCATTCGGGCTGTCATTAAACCACCAGGGCGGGCCAAGTTTTACCGCAGGATAGTGCCCCGCGATCGTGGCTAACTCTCGTGAATAGGTTGATTCGTCCAATGTGAATAAAATCAAGGTCAAGCGGGTGTCGTTACCATATTTATTCAATAGCGGCTGCAGATTGCGGGTAAATTCCGTGGGAACCGGGATATCACAACCTTTATCAAGACCGAATTGCTGAAAGACTGCTTCATTGTGATTGCGCATGGAACCCGGGTGCAGTTGCATCACCAGCCCATCCTCGATACTCATACGTGCCATCTGCATGAGCATGTGAGCGGTGAAGCTGGCTGCCTCATCGACCGATACTTTGCCATGTAAAGCCTGCTGGAAAATATTATTGGCTTGACCATTGGATAGCTCCGCGGTGTTGGGAGTTATCACTGCGTGGTCGGTGGCGGTGGCGCCCATTGCTTTGAAATACTCCCGCCGGGATTCAAGCGCATGGATGTATGTGGGATAGTCGTTGATTTCGTGCCCACATACCTTCTCAAGTTCGGTGAGGTTTTGCCGCCAACCCGGGGCATCCAGGTTAATTAGCGCATCCGGGCGAAAAGTGGGGATGACCCTGCCATCCCAGCCTGATGCACGCATGGTTTTGTGATGTTCCAGGTTACTCGCCGCAGAATCTGTAGTGCACAGGATTTCAATATTGAACTTCTTGAATAAGGCTCTAGGTGAATATTCAGGCAGGGTTAACTTTTCAGATATTTCATCAAATAACACATCTGCGTTGGCAGCGGATGGTTTTATCGTTATCCCGAAAACCTCATTTAATTCATGAGATAACCATAACCCCGAGGGCGTTCCCCGCAATAAATAATACTGCTCGCAAAACAGTTTCCATATCTTTCGGTGATCTGTTTCAACAGTTCCACCATCCAGGCGCGGTATTCCAAGAGCGTCCAATGAGATTCCCTGGGAGTAGAGCATCCTGGTGACGTAATGATCCGGGATGATAAATAAATCTGCAGGTGAACCAAACGTTACATGGGGATTGCTGAACAATGCAGGGTCCACATGCCCGTGCGGACTTACGATTGGAAGACCGGAAACAGATTCATATAGCTCCCTGGTGATTTTCCGGATCGTGGGTTCAGGAGAAAAAAGCCTGTCTTGTGAGAAGTTTGAACCGGCTGAAACATCCATCATCAGTACTCTCCAAATTCCAGGGTAAGTTAGCGCTAACGTTAGCGCTAACTTATATTATAATCAATTTATGAAATTTGGGAAGTGCAGCAGATGAAGAAAAAACGCATTACCGTTGTGGACGTAGCGAGAGCGGCCGGAGTATCCCTAATGACCGTGTCCCGAGCCATCAACGGCCGGGAAGGGATCGGGGAAGACACTCGTGCGCGTATCCTGGACCTGGCCAGGCAAATGAATTACCAACCCAGCCAGATCGCCCGCAGCCTGGCCACCCGCCAGACGAATACACTTGGTCTTGTAGTTCCGGATGTATCCAATCCTTTCTTCGCTCATATCGCCCACGGTGCTGAAGACGCGGCTTTTGAAAATGACTTCAGTGTATTCCTGGTCAACAGCGCTGAAAGTATTGAACGCGAGAGATCCGCGCTGGAATCGCTGTGGCAAAAGGAAGTACATGGCGTCATCCTTTGCAGCTCCCGTCTGCCACAGGAGGAACTGCTAAAGTACGTTGACCGCTTCTCACAGATGGTGCTGGTAAACCGCGACCTGGATGTCGCTCACCCGAACGTGTCCACCATAAATGTTGATGATCATACCGGTGCGGAAATGGCCGTGCGGCACTTTGCTGAAACTGGCAGAAAACAGATCGCATTCATCGCCGGACCTGAAACCTCTCACAGCGGTCAACGCCGGAAAAGTGGTTTTCAAGCAGGCATGAAGGCAGCCGGCTTTCCAGTGGAAAAAGCGCTTGTCATCCACTGCCAGCCAACCCTGCAAAGCGGACTGGATGCCACCCTGCAACTATTGGAAGCCCATCCAAACGTTGATGCAATTCTTGCCTACAACGACCTTGTGGCAGTTGGAGCCATGCAGGCGTGCAAACAAAGAGGAAAAAAGGTTCCTGCAGAGATCGCTATCATCGGCGCGGATGATGTTCCTTTGGCATCACTGGTTGACCCCCCTCTAAGCACTTTACGAGTGAATCAATATGAAATTGGACGCCAAACAATCCCCTTTTTTCTTGAAAAAGACGGCATGGATGCTGACCCAAATAAGACAATTGTCATCAAGCCCGAATTGGTGATCAGGGGATCTGGTTGATTCTCTCGATTGCTGACTAACCAGACTCTACCTTACAAAGAAACAACCCGGTATCGATCCGGGCTGTCCAATTTTTAATCAGGAAATTACCTCGTCAGCCAGCCACCGTCCACCGGGATGATGGCACCCTGGAGATAATTGGAGGCTTCGGAAGCCAGAAAAACCGTTACCCCTTTAAGATCATCCGGCGTTCCCCACCTCCCGGCTGGAATTCTTTCGAGTATGGCTGGTGCACGTTGTTCGTTTGCACGCAACGCTGCTGTATTTTCTGTAGCCATGTATCCCGGAGCGATGGCGTTCACATTTAAGCCTTTGGACGCCCACTCGTTCCCGAGAGCGCGGGTGATGCCGGCAATGCCGCTCTTGGCGGCTGTATACGAAGGTACGATGATCCCACCCTGGAACGACAACATGGAGGCGATGTTGATGATCTTTCCATAACCCTGAGGGATCATTGCCCGGGCGGCTGCCTGTGAAAGGAAAAAAACTGCTTTCAGGTCAATTTGCATGACATCGTCCCAATCGGTCTCGGAAAAATCCACTGCCGGTACACGCCGGATGATGCCAGCGTTGTTTACCAGGATATCCAGGTGACCCATTTCAGACACAACATCAACAACTATCCGGTTAAGATCAGCGACACTGGTTTTACCGAGATCACAAATGACCTGTTTATATTTCCTACCAAGCGCGAAAACTGCTTTCCCTGTCGAATCACTACGGCTGCGATCCAGACCAACGATATCTGCGCCAGCCTCTGCCAGAGCCAATGCCATCCCCTGCCCCAGCCCCTGCCCGGCGCCAGTGACCAACGCTACTTTTCCATCCAATTTAAACTTTTCCAGAATCGTCATAGATGTCCTTCCTTACGCAATCCAACCAGGGAATTAATGTCCCAATTCCTTTAACATGGCTACAGTCTTACCGACCCACGCCAAGGTCGGGTCTTCGACCGCACCCTGGACGCGCTGGTTGCCTGCCAGAAACCACAGGTAATAAGTGGTATACCCAGGGGCTGAAACCACCGTGTGATAGCCGCGGGGCATCATGTGAATAGTGCTATCCCGGACAGTGAAATTTTCCTCTTCGCCTTCTTCATTGTAATAATGGCAAATGCCAAACCCGTCCCCCGGGTTCACCTTGAAATAATACATTTCCTCGTGGAAAGCCTCCCTGGGCAAATCCTCCAACTGGTGTTTATGTGGCGGATAAGTGCTCCAGTTGCCGCTTGGGGTAAAGGTCTCACCAACGATCAGGCGGCGCGCGGGTAATTCCGGTTGTGAACTTGAGGTGAGAATTTGGTTGAAATAACGTTTAAAATTTGCGGCTCCCCAGGTACCACTCGCTACTTTATCAGGTGTAATGACGTAGGGTTCAATTTCGGATTGCTCACTGGGGGCACTTGGCATGCCGATCTCAACATTCGTATCAGCATGGATGGTATAGGTAGCCCCTGCGGGAATATAAACAGAGTGCGGTTTCCCTGAAAAAACATTTGACCGTCCGCCAATGCTCCCTAAGTTTTTTCCATTAATTTCAAAACTTGCTTTTCCACCAAATAGAACTGCCAGTATTTCCCGCTCTCCACTTTCTGCGGATATGGCTCCGCCCGCGGATAATTTCAATAATCCAAAATCGAGTAGTTTACAAGGATTGATCAACGGTTTATTCATTCCCTGGTTCGCAGTAAGAACTGAATGATATTTCATTTACTTCTCCTTATTCGATTATTGCGCTGTATAGCTAATATGCTAATTCTATTGAGAAATATAGCGATTCGTTAAGTTGCCTTTCATGCTGTGTGAACCCATTTGATACCGTCGGCAGTAATAGTTGAAATACTCGCAAAATCCTTATCTCTTAGTGCATTAAAGTATATCAGGCCGATCAGGGTCGAATTTCCGCATCAACAGAATCATCCAAATCAAATGCCGGACCAATTTGACCAACCACCCGCACCCGATCCATGCGAACCTTAAGCGCGTTACGGATGAAGAACCCCGCCTGGGTCATCAACGGAATGTCATCTGCCATTTCAGGATAACCGGGAGCAGCGTTTTGCGTGATCTCAATGGAGACATCTGAAAGATATATATCCTGCAGGGGCATTTCTGCCAATCCATAGAAATATCCTGCCGCGATACTCACCCCGATCGCATTGATGTGACTGAAATGGATATTTCTGAACGCTGGTGTGCCCTCGTCCACCGGACGAGCTTTCTTATCAGAAACGACCTTATCTCCTTTGGCACCGTTACAATGGTAATAAAGGTTCATCGTGAAGGGGCAGTGGACGCGATCCATAATGATGTTGTTCACGTTAACATTTTCTACCACTCCACCACGCCCACGGCGAGACTTCATGCGAATACCGCGATCAGTGGCGATGAACAAACAATTAGAAATGACCACATTCTGAACATCTCCACTCATTTCGCTGCCGATGACAACAGCACCATGACCCCGTTCCAAAATGCAATTTGTGATGACAATGTCCCGGCAGGCTGCCCGCCGATGCGGATGCTCGAATTGAGTACCTGATTTTATTGTGATGCAGTCATCTCCGACGCTTACATAACAATCCATAATTCGAACCCGACTGCATGAGTCCGGGTTAATGCCGTCAGTGTTTGGTGAATCCGGTGGGTTTAAAATGGTTACTCCGCGAATGATGACATTTTCACAACGAACAGGGTTGACCGTCCATGCAGGTGAGTTCTTGAGCGTAATCCCCTCGATGAATACATTTTCACAATCTGCAAAACCGATCATTCGCGGGCGCGGATATTCGAGGTTCTTTTCCGTAAATCTCTTCCACCATATTTCCCCCTGTCCATCGATTGTTCCCTTGCCGGTAACGCTGATGTTTTTAAGATCATTCCCCGCCAAAATGGGTGAATAAGTCAGTTGCTCGACACCTTCCCAACGGTTGCTTGTGACCGGGTAATCTTCTGAATTTTGACTCGCCAGGAGAACTGCCCCCGCATCCAGATGAAGGGTAATATCATCATGAAAGAATAGGGCACCGGTAAGATAATGCCCTGAAGGGATTAGAACCGTTCCTCCGCCTCGAGATGCACAACTATCGATAGCAGCCTGAATGGCTGCAGTATCGAGCGTCTTACCATCTCCTGCAGCACCAAAATCAATGGGTGAAATAAAACTTTCAGTCATTCTTTATCCTGTTTTCTGTCAGATTAATCCGCTGTATCCACTGCTTCGTGTTTTTCCATTTCGAGGGCTGCTAAAATAAAGGCTCCAACCCCCTTAAAATCATTCGGAATGACCGGCTCCCGGACATAGTAATCATATGAACCATCCCGATATGGTTCTCCGCCCAAGCCTGCGACTCCGCAAATATTCTGCAAGGTGAGCCTGCCATTTGGTTCCAATCGGATCATTTTTTCAAGTAAACCATGATATGCCCGCCTGGCTGATGAGAGATACTCTGCCTCCAACCAACCATTGCGTACAGCCTTACCAAAACCATAAACTAGCATAGCCGAAACCGAGGATTCCAGGTAATTACCGGGTTTTCCAGCCTGGTTCACGACCTGGTACCACAATCCACTTTCGATATCCTGGTAGTGGACAAGTGCTTGCGATACCCGGTTGAGCATACCCAACATCCGAGGGTGGTCTGGATGAGATTCCGGGAAGAAATCCAGAACATCCACAATTGCCATCACGAACCATCCCATCGCCCTTCCCCAAAATTGAGAGGAACAACCTGTTACAGGATGAGCCCATTTTTGCTGTTTCGATTCATCCCAGCCGTGATAAAGCAATCCTGTTTGAGGGTCACAGGCGTGTTGTTCAAGAAGGATAAATTGATGGGCGATATCATTAAAGATTTCCGGCTCATTGAAAGTAAAAGCATACTCCGCGTTAAATGGTTCTGCCATGTACAAACCATCCAGCCACATCTGGTTAGGGTAGATCAGCTTATGCCATAACCCCCCACTTGGTCCGCGAGGTTGTTGCTCCAATTGGACTCTCAATAATTGAAGAGCTTTCTCATACCGACTCTCACCTGACTTTTTAAGGAATGGGAATAACACTCTTCCCGGGTTGATCTGATCCAGGTTGAATTCCTCGATGCTGTAGGTTCGGATAACTCCCGAAGGACTAATAAAATGATCAACCCATTTTTGAATAAAAGAATCAAATTGAGGATTTTCGATGGAAGCTAACGCTAAAATAAATAAACCGTGTTCATAGTGCCATTTCCAAGCGGACTCGTCGTAATTTGGCAGGATGGATTCCGCCATACGATTAGCCCATGAATTCTTTACATTGACCTTTGTTGATGCAACCAGTGACATAAAAACCTGCCAGTAAACGTGATTTGTCTGAATTCGATCAATTCTTGTTGACGCCTGGTTCTTGTTGTCTTTACCCTTCTATTTCAAAGGTGGATTCATAATGGATACTCCACCTGATTATGCGAAATCTATGTATTCCTTGCTCGCGATCAATAATTCATTGAACATTGACCAGGATCGATCTATGGTTAATGAATTGGTTGGGTCAAGGTAGATCGCCTGGAATGCCAGATCCCTATCGCTTGTGAGTGCAGATTCGACTACAAGTTCCTGGTTGGTGCAATGCCTGGATA
>CAZSGL010000010.1:20100-25743 GCA_964606265.1 uncultured Anaerolinea sp.
CTTTTAAACCAGTCGTTCCAACCTTCAACCTCTTCCCTGGAATAATCTCTCATGACCCCCGGTTGCTCGGTATGGTGTTTTACAAGGTCAAGCAGGTCGCGGCCATTCCAGAAAGCTTTCGTAAACCAGGTAAAATGATTTATCCCCAGCACATTCACTATGATTTCATGCATGGCTGGTGTTGGCACCCCGCAATACTCACTGACGAGGCTGGCAAGTAGTTGTTGAACTGCAAATACCTCGTGGCAACAGCCGATCACTTTTAAACCTGGAGCTACCCTTGATAGTGTTCGGACGCAAATACTCATTGGATTGGTGTAATTGATCACCCAAGCCTTGGGGCAAATTTGACTGATTTTTTCTGCAAAACCTTTATAGATTTTTACTGAACGGAGCCCGCGGATTAATCCGGGTGCGCCACTGGTATCTCCAACAGGAAAGAACAATCCATACTTCTCTGCAATAGCGATTTCTTCCGCCATCATGTCCAAAGATCCGGGCTGGATGGAGATAATCACAAAATCAGCTCCAGCTAACGCCTCTTCCAGTGTATTTACTGCACGATACTTCCACTTGGACACGTTACCAGGCTGGCTTTGTATCCAAATCCCTAATTGCTCGTTTATGCGGGCTGACTCCTGATCGATATCATACAGTGCGATAACTCCTGTTAAATCAGGACATAACGCCAGGTCGATCATCAGTTTACGCGCCCATTCGCGGCTTCCGCCGCCAATGTAGGCAATCTGCAGAGGGATAGGAGGCATTTCCAATTCCTGATAGAGGCGGGCGTTTTATTGCCCGCCCGCCTCTTGTAGTTAGATCAAATTATTGTATGAACCCAGTTTTAAGTAGGGTTTCCTTGGCTGCGGCTTCCAGTTCTTTCGCACCGAGGCTATCGAGCCCTGCAATGTACTCTGCCCAGGTTTCATCGTTGATCGGTTTTTGACCGAGAACGAACTGGACAATGTTCTCGCTATAGAAGCGGACGAAATCTGCTGCATTGGCAGGCGGATTGATTACACCCACACCAGTAGCCTGAGTGAATGGTTTCGTCAGGAAAGCAGCATAGTAGGCTTTCGGATCCATATCGCGACCGTTCTTGGTCTTGTAGGCTACGTAACGCGCCTGCATCTCGACTTCAGAGAATACGTAAACCATGTTGGCCAGTTGGGTCAATGGTTGGGTTTCCTTGCTTGTCCAGGCTAATTCTGGTGCAATTCCCTCAGTGATGACATAGCCATTGGCATCCTTTATATAATTAACCCCTTCCTCGCCAAAGCCTAAAAGGAAGTAACCTTCATCATTTGCCATCCATTCCAAAAGCCGTGCAATCGCCTCTCCTTTACCTTCATCAATTGCCTTTTGGGAAATGGCATAAATGCGGGCTGTTTTTAGGACGACACCCATTGAAACATCACCATCAGGTCCAGCGATGCCTTCCATAGGTACCCAAATGCCATCGGGGAAGTTTTCGTCGAAGTCCTTGTAATTGGATTTAGTTGCCAGAGCGGCGAAGTTTTCGTGCAGTATGCCGCATTTTCCTTGTTTCCAACGCGCCCGGAATTCGTCCTTCTTCAGGGTTGGCCAATCAGGGTCGATCACTTTCTCATCGTTCATCTGTTTGATGAATTCAGTGGCTTTCATAAAGTTCGGATTGCGAACGTTCAGCCCCACCTCAGCAGCACTGGAAAGGTTCCAGACACCAGCCACTCCATACGCACCATAGATGAAATCGAAACGTGGACCGAGACCTGCCTGGGCTAATCCTGTCCCATCAATGAAGGAGCAGAATCCGTAGGTATCATCCTGCCCGTTGCCATCAGGATCATCAAAGGTGAAGGCTTTAAGGACAGTCATGAATTCATCAAGTGTCCTGGGGTCTTTCAGATCAAGTTTGTCCAGCCAATCCTGGCGGATAACCAGCGAGTCAGTTTGGGGTAAAGCACCTGGATCGGGCAGGCCGTACATGGCGCCGTCATAGGTTGCCAGTTTATTCCTGTCTGCATCATAGTAATGGGTGGAGGTTCTGACCGGCATTAATGGGAGGAGATCATCCACCTTGGCGACCAGTCCAGCTTCAACAAGTTTAAACCAGGTATCGCGGTTTACCATGAAAATATCTGGCAGAGAATTACTGGCACCGGCAGCATTTATCTTGGTATCCTGGTCTGCTTGTGTTGAGGGCAATAAGACAAGTTTGAGATTGACTTTTGCTTGTTCTCTAATAATGTCATAAGCAGCCCAATCATCTGGTGGAGGCCCGGCTTCAGAAACGCGTCCACCTGCCCATAGTTCGATATCCGTGACCGGAATTTCAGTCGGCGTTGGGACTTCGGTGGGAGCTGCTGTCGGCGCTTGAGTCGGTGCGGCGGTCGGCGCTGCAACTGGTGCGCAAGCACTGAGGACCATGGCGAACATTGTAATCACAAGAATTGATCTTAGAAGCAACTTTTTCACTTTACACCTCTCTAGATAAAATTGGTTGGTTCGAGAAAACTCCAAAACACGGCACACAAAACGAATTTTTCAGATGTGAACCTCCTTCTTATTGCTTGACCCCGCCTAACAGGGTTCCCTTAGTAAAGTATTTTTGAATCCATGGATAAATGATTACCATAGGAAGCATGGTAATAAATACACCAGCCGATTTTATAGCCTGGACCGACGCGGAACTGAAGGCATCATATTCAACGTACTCATTCATATTGGAAGCTAAAAGGATATTGCGCAGCAGAACGGGTAGCGGCTGCAACTTGGCATCATTCAAATATAAGATCGCATTGAAAAATTCATTCCAATGACCAACTGCATAAAACAAACCTATTGTGAGCAGGATTGGCTTAGAAAGCGGCAGGATGACTCGCCATAAAACCTGCAGCTCATTTGCCCCATCCAGCCTGGCGGCTTCTTTTAATTCAATGGGCAGCCCTTCGAAGAAGCTTTTCATTACCAGCAGGTTGTAAATGTTGATGCCGCCGGGTAGAATAACCGCCCAATAGGTATCGACCAGGCTCAACTTTTGAACAACAAGATACACCGGGATCAGGCCAGCATTAAAAAGGAAGGGGATCAATGCCATGACGATGAAGAATTTGCGCCCGGGTAGGTCGTGATTGGAAAGAGCATATGCAAACGGAACTGTTAACAGCATGTTGACGATAACACCGCCAACCATGATGATGGAGCTATTGGCGGCAGCTCTCAAAAAAAACGGATGGCTTAAGAGCTGTTTATACGCTTCAAATGACCATTTGGATGGATCCAGCCAGAGTCCGAATAACTTGGTGTCCAGAAAGTTTAATGGAGTGATGGACATGATCCAAACTTTTAGAACTGGAATGATGACCACGATGAGGATAGCGACGAGAAAACCATTCACCAGGATCTGAAAGAGGATGTCATCGAAAGACCTTGATTTAAAATTCATTTCATCCTCCTGTACTAATAGAGTCCGGACCCGGCGAATTTCTTAGCCAGTTTATTGGAAACCAGCACGAGCACCAATCCAATCGCTCCCTTGAAGAGACCTACAGCAGTGGCCAGGCTGAATTGAAATTCAAGGATGCCCTGGCGGTAAACCCAGGTATCGAGAATGTCACTCACACTGTAAACTGGCAATGAGTAGAGTACGAAAACCTGTTGAAAACCAGCGTCGAGGATATTGCCAAGCCGTAACAGTGTTACTACAACAATCGTACTGGCAATCCCTGGCATGGAGATGTGCCAAATCCGCTGAATTCTGGATGCACCATCTACCGCTGCAGCTTCAAAAAGGGTCGGATCAATCGACATCAGGGATGCCAGGTAGATAATAGTGCTCCAACCGGTCTCCTTCCATACGTCCGAGAGAACAATCACTCCTCTGAACCATTTTGGCGAAGTCATGAATGGAATCGGTTCACCACCAGTGGATTTAATGATTTGATTGATCAATCCATCTCCCGGTGAAAGGATCACCAGCAGGATGCCGAACATGATCACCCAGGAAAGGAAGTGCGGAAGGTAGGATATTGTCTGGACAAAACGGGCAAATCCCTTGAATAACGATTCGTAAATGCAAATGGCCAGGATGATGGCGATCGGCATACCCAGGATCAACTTTGCCACACTAAAAATCAGTGTGTTGCCGATGAGTTGCTCAAAGTAAAACGAATTAAAGAAAGTTGTGAAATGTTTAAACCCAGCAAAAGGACTATCAAAAACACCCAGCAATGGTTTAAAATCCTTAAATGCGATCTGGGCATTCCAAAGTGGTAAGTAACGAAAGATAATGAAATAAGCAACTCCTGGAATCATTAACAAGAACAGCCATCGGTATTTGATGATGGCGTTCTTTAATGACCGGGTATTCCTGCCTTTGGGCAACGAAGGAATGAGTGTGTTTACTATTGGCGCATCATTCATTTGTGAACCGCTTTCTGGGATAGTAGAGAGCATGCTTATACCTCCAATTATAGAAATAATGCATTGTACTTTTCCGTGCATCGATTGGACAATACCGACCTGGTCAATCTTGATTTAGTCCTAATTAAATATAGTGTAAACTTTTATTATGGATTCCAAGAGCAGGAAAACGATTGGTTTTTTACTTGCCAGTTTGAATACTGGGGCCAGTAGGGCACTGTGGCCGGGTTTATTGGAAGGCGCGAAAATCCACGATATTAACTTGATCAGCTTTCCCGGGGGCCGGTTGAGCGCTTCAACTGGGTTTGAGAACCAACGGAATAAGATTTTCAACCTTCCAAATAAGAACTACCTGGATGGGTTGGTCACCTGGGCTTCCAGCCTGGGGGGAGTACTAAACCCCGCACAAACCAGCGCTTTCCATAAGCAATACCGGGGCTTACCCATGGTCAGCCTGGCTCAGTTCATGGAAGGGTTACCTACGGTCGCCTTGGACTCCTACCAGGGCATGCGCGCTCTGCTTCATCACCTGATTCATACCCACGGATTCAAAAAGCTCGCGTTCATACGGGGACCTGAGGAGCACTATTATGCACAAGAAAGGTATCGGGCTTACCTCGATACACTTCAAGCCAACAATCTGCCGTTTGACGCTAACCTGGTAACCCGTCCACTTCTCTGGGAATCGGGGGCAGAAGCAATTCAGATTCTTTTAGATGAACGTCAATTGAAGCCAGGAGTGGATTTCCAGGCGGTTGTGGCAGTCAGCGATATGCTGGCCATCTGGGCATTAAAAACGCTACAGGCACGCGGATACGAAATCCCACGTGACATTGCCGTTACCGGGTTCAATAATTCAATTGAAGAGCGGTTAGCCACACCACCATTAACAACTGTAGACCTTCCATTTTTTGACCAGGGTGCTAAAGCGGTCGACCTCCTTTTGTCACAAATGAATGGTGAATCTGTTCCACCATTACTAACACTCCCCTCCAGCCTTGTAGTCAGGCAATCCTGCGGCTGCAAATCTGATGCACTGCGGCAGGCAGCTTACCTTCCTGAGTATATTCCCGGAAATGAAAGGCAATCGCCAGAATTTTTACGGAATCCTGAAAATCAATCAAAAATCATTGCTGAATTATTACTGGAAATTGGAGAACAGCCTTCTCCTAACATGGATAGTTGGATGCGGTCACTTGTCCTGGAGGTTTCGCAATTTCTAAACAACTTATCGGA
>CAZSGL010000011.1:0-1490 GCA_964606265.1 uncultured Anaerolinea sp.
TCAGCCGTGATCTCGGAGACAGGTGAGTCGGTCATTTTCTCCACGCCCACTGCCAACGCTGTTTCAATTTGACCAGACGCAACAGCAATCACGGCAGTGCGGAAGGCGGCGGCACCAGAACTGCAGGCGGCTTCCAGGCGCAGGGCTTCTACACCGCGCATCCCTATCCAATCCGCTACATAAGTTCCCAGGTGCTGCTGATGGTTGGCAGAACCCGACATCATATTACCCACATAAATGGCATCTGTTTTTGCCAACCCCGAATCCAGGAGCGCTGCTAGAGCTGCGTCTCCTGCCAATTCACGGAGCGATTTTTCCCAGTTTTCATCAACTTTTGTTTGACCGATCCCGATGATCGCTACTTCTCGCATAATCTTCCTTTCGCAACATTTCAAAGTGGATTATAACTGTGAACGCTATCAGGAACTATCAATATTTATACGACGATAATGGAAGGTCGCTTATAATTCGATAATGGCACTACTATGGAGATATAAATGGTCGTAAAACGGCGGATTCGCAATTTTACTTTTATCATTCTTGCCTTATTATTAGTGGCTGGGTGCGGCACCATAAAAGCGCAAATAACACCAGTGAAAACAGGCGATGTAAATCCGCTACCATCGCCCACACCTTTTCAACCCATTCAAAGTGAACTTTATATTGCAGCGAGCGTTCCTCAAGCCTGGCGGGATTCTCTAATAGGATTAATTAATGGTCAAATTTCTACTAAAGCTACAGAAAATGTTTTAGCGATTACACTTGATAAACCCCGGGAAAATGAGAAAGAATACGGAATTTTCACCAGGGTATATGTGGTCGTTGTTCCATTTCCAACGGTAGTTGATGATATTTCGCAAGCTGCATTGAGCGCAATTTGGAGGGGGACTCCAAATGGAGAAAGTGTTTTTACACAACTGTTTATGAGTGAGGAATCAGCCTCAGTATTTTCAGAGTTGTGGGGAAGCGGTCCTTCCGGTCAGGTAGTAGTCACTAGTCAGGACGAAATTCTGGATCAAGCCTGGCAGTCAACTTCTGCTGTGTCAATAATTCCATTTGAGGAAATACAACCCAAATGGAAAGTCCTTCGAGTAGATGATGTGAGTCCCCTCGATAAACCTCTGGATACTGGCAGATATCCATTATTCCTGCAATATCACCTTAATGGTCCACTCGAGCTTAATTCTCAACATTCCGACCTTGCAGCGAAAATTGTAGCTGAAATCCCCGCCACAAATCGTGATGAAGAATTTATGACAGTTGTTGTGATGAGCGGAACCACCGCATTAACCCGTACTATAGCCTACAAAATGGATTTGAAAGGGACTGATTATCCGACTCAAGACATTAAGGAATGGTTCCTTTCAGCTGATTTGCGGCATGTGAGTAACGAGGTTTCGATTGTCCCGAATTGTCCGGATCCTGATCCGTGGACCGCCAGCCTCATATTTTGCACCAAGGAAAAATACCTGCCAGTTCTTGATTCGATC
>CAZSGL010000011.1:1590-12569 GCA_964606265.1 uncultured Anaerolinea sp.
GTCTAAAAAATGAGGGGTATGTTGTTATCGCCACTTATCAGTATCATGAAGTCTATGTCTATATGTATGATGATAATATTCGCAAGGACTTCCAGGATGCTGCAGCAGCGGGGGCGGATATCGTGCAGGGATCCCAGGCGCATTTCCCGATGGGATTTGAATTTTCAGGCGATGCATTCATCCATTATGGGCTGGGTAACTTCCTCTTTGATCAAATGGACACGCCTGTGGTAGGTACGAGGCGAGAGTTCATTGACCGCCATATTATTTATAACGGCGAATACATAAACACTGAGGTGCTGACAGCTTTCTTAACAGATTGGTCACGACCTGTACCAATGACCTCCGAGCAGCGCACTGAGATGCTAGAGGATATTTTTCAAGCCAGTGAAATGAGGTAAATGATGAAAATTCACGATGTTACTTTCACAGTTGAACAAGGAATGACAGTTTGGCCTGGTGATGACCCGGTACAGCTCTACAGGCAGCAAAAAATTGAGGACGGGGCAAACGCTAATGTTTCTTTCCTAGGTTTGTCCGTTCACACAGGTACGCACATTGATGCACCATTCCACTTCCTCAAAGCAGGGTATGGGGTTGAGCAAATCCCCCTTGACCTGCTGGTGGGTGCAGCCCAGGTGATCCAGATCCCTGAAGATGCGAAAGTAATAGACGCGAAAACCTTAGAAAAAACCATCTTCAAACCGGGGATCAAAAAAGTGCTTTTTAAGACCGCTGTTTCATTGCAGCGAATTCCATTAACGCAGGGGTTTAAAACAGATTTTGTGGCAGTGGCTGCGGATGCTGCACAGATGCTGGTGGATAAAGGCATCACTGTAATCGGTATCGATTATCTTTCAATCGCACCCTACAAAAACAGCCGGCCAACTCACGAAATCCTACTCAATGCAAATACATTAATCATCGAAGGTTTGAATTTGGCAGACGTGGATGAAGGACTGTATACGATGTATTGCCTGCCGCTTAAACTAAAGGGTTCTGATGGCGCACCTGCCAGGGTCATCCTGATCCAGGAGTGAACCCCTGACCCTCCCAATTTAAAAATCTTACATGTGGAAACACAGCGAGCTCAGGGTCTTTAACTTTTGATTTAAAAATTCTTTTGATCCTTTCGTCCAAAATGTCGATCTGGAGGATTACATCAGCCACATCGACAATAGTATCAGCGTGAAGATACGGAACTAGATTCCCTCGTGCTCTCTGGAGGACGCGACGGGCTCCGACCCAATTCCTGCGTTCTGCATGAAAACACGCAACGCTCAATTGGATTAACCCCTGGTAAAGAGTACGGATGGGTGCCTTTTCCATATGCCATGCAGTCTCGAGAGTTTCATGAGCGTCAAAGAACTTCCCCTTATTCAATAAGGTAATTCCTTCGAGGAAAAGAACTTGGATTTGATCAGAATTCTTATTAATCATTAACAATCTCTCAATCCCATTCTGTGATAGGATTTATCAAGAAACACAATCATAATGCTTTTCCCGAGGGTAGAATGATAGAACTTCCAGATAACGAGATCCTGCCATTATCACTTGAACACAATTTTTGGACCTGGTCTGCTCAATCCAGGGTGTCTCCCATCCCGGTTACACGGGCAAAGGGGGTATATTTTTGGGATGTGGATGAAAAACGCTATTTGGATTTCAACTCGATGGTCATGTGCGTCAATATTGGTCATGGAGATGAACGGGTTATCAGCGCTATAAGCGATCAGGCGAGAGAGTTAACTTTTGCTGGACCTGGAATGGCAACTAAGCCCCGTGCGATGCTGGGGAAATTATTGACAGAAGTGGTGCCGCAGGGGTTGACCAAATTCCTGTATACATTGGGTGGGGCGGATGCAAATGAAAACGCAATCAAATTAGCGCGAGCATACACCGGAAAACACAAAATCCTCACTCGATACCGCTCGTACCATGGAGCGACTTATGGAGCAATTGCTTTAACCGGGGATCCCCGCCGTACTGCGTGGGAACCCAGTGTAATGCCCGGCGTGGTGCACTTTCTCGATCCTTACAAATATCGGTCCACATTTCATCGACTGAATCGGGATATATCTGATGAAGAATTCTGCAGGGATTACCTGAATCATCTTGAAGAAGTCATTCTGAGCGAAGGACCACAAACAATTGCGGCGGTGATGATCGAGCCTGTCACCGGAACTAATGGCATCCTCATTCCACCTCCCGGATATATTAAAGGTATCCGGGCTCTGTGTGACAAGTACAACATCCTGATGATTGCTGATGAGGTGATGACTGGATTTGGCAGAACTGGAGAATGGTTTGCTGTAAACCATTGGAATGTCATCCCAGATATTATGACTATGGCAAAAGGACTTACCTCGGGATATGCCCCGCTTGGGGCAGTGGCAATGAAACCTGAGATAGCCGCGACATTTAACGAACGCGTTTTTGAGGGTGGTCTAACCTTTAATGGACATCCAATCTCCCTGGCAGCAGCCATCGCCAATATTAACGTGATGCAGTCCGACCACCTGATTGAAAAGGCTAAAACTTCCGGTCAGGTGATGGCTGAAATGATGGCAGAACTTGTTGACCGGCATCCCTCTGTTGGAGAAGTAAGGTCGATCGGTTTGTTTGGAGCAATAGAATTGGTCAAAAACAGGGAAACACGGGAACCGGTTTGTCCATTTGCTGGATCTAGTCAGGAGATGGCAGCGTTGAAGAAATATCTGCTGGATAAAGGATTATTCCTTTATACCCATTGGAATCTATTATTACTGATCCCACCATTGATCATTACCGATGAACAACTGGCGGAGGGTTTTTCGATCATTGAAAAAGGTCTTGAAATTACAGATAGAATTGCTAAGTAAAAGGTGGAATCATGAGTGTCAAACGAAAAACTGAAAAGGTGATCATCATTGGCGCCGGCCCGGCTGGATCTTCAGCAGCGTTATATGCAGCACGCGCTGAATTGTCACCGTTGGTCTTCACTGGTATACAACCTGGTGGGCAGGCAGCGTTAACTCACACAATTGAGAATTACCCGGGTTTCCCCAACGGAGTTGGAGGCGCTGAACTGGGAGATTTATTCCAAAAACAAGCTGAAAGATTTGGCGCAAGGTATGAGTTAGACACTGTAGTGTCAGTTGATTTTCTCCAGGAACCATTCCTTGTCAAGACCTACAGCTCAGATTATTATGCCGAGAGCGTGATCATTGCCTCAGGAGCCAGTCCGGTGTTATTAAATGTTCCCGGAGAGACTGAAATGGTAGGTTCAGGGGTTTCGTATTGTGCAACATGTGATGGTTGGTTTTTTAAGGAAAAAAAGGTCGTTGTTGTTGGAGGTGGAGACAGTGCACTTGAGGAGGCAATTTTCCTTACAAGGTATGTCAATGAAGTCCTGTTGGTTCACAGGCGTACAGAATTTAGAGCAGGGGCGATACTCCAGAAGAGAATTGGAGAGAACCCAAAAATTAAACTTGTTCTTGATTCAATTGTAAAGTCCATTAATGGAGAAGGCAATGTAAAATCGGTGACGATTGAAAATGTGAAAACGGGTGTGCAAAAACAATTGACAGTTGATGGTGTCTTCATCTTCATTGGGCATAAACCCAATAACGAGATTTACAAGGGTCAGGTTGATATTGATGAACGGGGATTCTTAGTGGTCAACCAAAAAATGGAAACAAATATTCACGGAGTATATGCGGCGGGTGAAGCTGCTGATAAAGAGTTCAAACAGGTGATCACCTCTGCCGGTATGGGAGCGGCAGCCGCAATCGAAGCCAGCCGTTACCTGAGCAATAAATAACTAAAAACCCCGGAGATAAAGTTGAACCCCGGGGTTTTTTTCCTAATTAACTGAAGTTATGGAGTTGGAGTGGAGGCAGCACCAGTGCCTGACCACCCAAACACGCGGAATTCACTGCTGGTTCCGTAGGTTTCATAGATAGCCTGACCATCAGTGGTTGTATCTGTTTGCCTCACAACAACGACCCACCAGCGAAAAATATGACTGTTATTGTCTATTGGTCGCATATTGACAGGAACTGTATACCTAGTCTCTGTTACATATTCGGTAATTCTCTTGGCTTCACCAGATGTGACGTCTACTACAGTAACAGCGTACCTTTCACCATCACGAAGGGTACTGACCGCAGACCATTGTAGAACGATGACGTCTGTGACATTGTTATAGACAATTCCATCAACCGGTAGCAACAAGCTGGGTGCGATGTAGGGTGGAGGCAAGGTGGCTGTGGGGGTAGGACCAGCAGTCGGCAGACGTTCGCATAGGGGCAGGGAGAGGTTCATCCCTACCATGACATTGTCTGACGCTAATTTATTGAAGGTTTTAATTGACTCGATGCTGATGTTATAGTTTATCGAGATAGAACTTAAGGAGTCTCCCTCCTTGATCTGATAAGGGACAGTACCGCAGGACAACTGTGTGGCTTCAGCGGGACTTAAGGTTGATGTAGGTAGCGCTGTTGGTTTCGGGGTTGGTATCGGAATGAACAATTTTTGTCCAACCGATAGAGTTCCACATTCAGGTGCAAGATTGTTCAGGTCAACAATGCTTTGAACGCTGACACCATAGCGGGCTGCAATAGAACTGCAAAATTCACCGGCTGCAACGGTATGTTCTTTGGGAGGCTCCGGAGTACTGGTAGGCGCCTGGGTTGGTTCAATTGTTGGTGAAGGAGTGCTGGTGTTGGTTGGGGTAAGGGTGATAGTAGGGGTTGCAGTGGGGGCTGTTACCCTGCCGGTTGATTGCAGGATGAGGAAGACCAGAGTAGCGCCAAGCCCAAGGATCAGGATTATCAATCCAATGGCGGCAGGCAAGCTCAATTTTAACTCTGGCAATTTGGGACCCTGGATTGGGCTGGCCGTCACGCTGGTTTTTTTACTGACAGCAAATGAACGACCGCAAACTAAACAGCGGGTGGCGTTTTCGCTTAGACGCGTTCCGCAAGTTGGACATACTTTGTTATTTGAGGTTGTAGATTCTGGACTCATAATCTCTTCGATTCTCTAGAATTAGTGAAGTCAAAATTATAACATCACCACTAACTTCATAACTGTGCAAGATTCTTCCTGTATGATATTCTAAATCGTATGGTATCGACCAGTATTTATTTGCATATTCCATTCTGCACCAAGCGGTGCAGTTATTGTGATTTTAACACATATGCTGGATTCAACCACCTCATCCCCAGATACATGGAAGCCCTCATCGGGGAAGTAAAAACTGTTGCCAGGCAGGTGGATAAAGAAGATCAGGTACACACAATTTTCTTTGGAGGCGGTACACCTTCATTAATCCCACTGGAATACTTCGAAAAAACTCTCGCATCCATCGACACCTGTTTCTCAGTACAACCTGATGTTGAAGTCACGCTTGAAGCCAATCCTGGAACTGTCACAAAAGAATACCTGCATGGATTGAAACAACTTGGCTTTACGCGGATAAGTTTTGGGATGCAATCAGCCAATACAAATGACCTCCGTGTATTGGAAAGACAGCATGGTTTTGAACAGGTAAAACAAAGCGTAATTTGGGCGAAAGAAGCAGGTTTTGTTCATATAAATTTGGATCTCATATTTGGAATTCCCGCTCAGACCTTGAAAAGTTGGAAAAACTCCCTTGTAGCAGCACTCGACCTTGGGGTTGATCATCTCTCACTCTACTCACTAACAATTGAACAAGGAACTCCGCTTGAACATGCCATTGGAAGCGGAGCTATTCAATCTCCTGACTCCGACCTGGCGGCAACCATGTTCGAATACGCGATCAAACACTTACCGGAGCGGGGTTTCAATCAATATGAAATCTCCAATTGGTCAACTGAAAAAAATAACCGCAGCCGGCATAACTTGCAGTATTGGATTCTTCAGCCGTACCTGGGAATTGGCGCAGGTGCTCACGGTTTCTATAACCTTCACAGGATGGAAAATGTAGCCGGGATTCTGGAATACATCCAGAGCATCGAGAAGGAAAAAAGAAAGCCTTATGTTTTTTCTCCGGCTGAATTAAAACGAACTAAATTATCAGTTTGGGATGAAATGCAAGAGTTTTTAATGCTGGGATTCAGGCTAACCGAGGAAGGAATCTCAAAAAAAGAATTCGTAACAAAATTTCATATTAAGCTGGACGATTTGTTTTCAAAGCCAGTGAACTTCTTGTTGAAATCTCGGCTAATTGAAATCCACCCACAGGACGACGACAGGATTAGATTGACCAAGCGGGGAATTCTATTCGGGAACCAGGTATTTGTACAGTTTGTGGGGAACAAGGAACCTGAGCGATTTAAAAATTCAGATCAATAAACCTTTACCTGGGTTCCGTATCCAGTAGTCGTCATTTTTGTCATGTCCACCTTGGGTGTGACCCAGCGGAATAACCATTTGGCTTCCTCGGTCTTCATGTTGACACACCCATGACTCATACGCCCACCAAAATTCTGGTGCCAATATGTGCCGTGGAATGCCACCCCAGTCTCAGGTTCAAAAAAAGATACCCATGAAACTCCGGGTAAAATGTAAGCTTCGGGATCAAACACCAATTGTCCACCACCCATATGTTTTGAAGGCATTTTGGTTTGGATTGCAAAGTTTCCAGTCGGTGTTTTCCAGGATACCCCTACTGGCGGCTGATAATCAAGTCCAGAAGAAATCTTTGTGTGGAGGACGACATTGTCATTTTCAAAGGCAGTCAATTCCTGCTTGGCAAGCGATACTTCAATACGTTTTTTCTCAGGCGGCACTTCCGGAGAGAGGGGAGTAGTTTCTGTTAAATCTATCAAGCGCATGTGTTTTGCAGGAACGTAATAATCCAAGTTGGGAAAAGATTGGAACATCTCGTCGCGTATGCGATACCATGGTTCTCCATCAGGACCTTCAGCCAAACCAACAACCCAATGCACCGAACTGTGATAAAGACGGTATAACTGCGTCCAGGTATTTTGTTTGCGTAATAAATAACTTTGCGAATAAGGCACGGTGATTTCAGCAGCGTGTAACCCTTCAGTGATTGAGGAAGGCACATTATTAATCTTTACATTAACCCTTTGAACCCGCGAAGAGTGAATGTACCCACCCCAAACGCGGTACCAAAGTGGACTATAAGTGGGTTTTTTATCTGAGATTACTTCGTAATAGATATTTACAATTTCATCTCGGACTCGTTGGAAAAGAATCTTACTATTTTCATCTGGTTGACTATGAACACTTGCGGATGTATCTGCTATACGTAATAGCTGTTCACCATCCTGGAGTTCACCAAAATCGAAGGAGGGGCGGAACGCCAGACCGGCTATGCTTAATCCGCTTAGTTTCAGGAAATTCCTACGGGATAATTGTGGACTCATAATGTCTGAATTATACCAAACGTTATGGATCGTTTGGAGTCAGGTCAGGAGTGATCGATAATGTAAGGGGAAGGATTCAGTTTTATTCAGATGACAAATCAGTAATCGAAAAATCGTTTGATTCTTCTGAAAAAACACCAGCTTTTTCTCCGCGGTTACAAAAAGACCGGTACTGGCAGAATTTGCAATGAGTTAATTTCTCTGTCAAGGAGAAATCTTCCTTTTCGTTTTGCATTATCTCAGAGATTAGTAACTCCAACTCTGATTTTTGCCGGAGGTAAGTGATTTGATCATATCCAAACTTAATGGGATGCTCAGGAAAAGCCGGATACCAGTAGATCATTTCTATGTTTTCCGGTTTTGTATTTTTCGAATCACTTGTTTCACAAAAAATCTGCAGAACCATCGGGTAGATCAGTGTTTGCATGCGTTTACCCAATGGCGCTCGTTGAGGTTGAATAAGATTCGTTTTCCAGTCATAAATGAGAAAACGATTGTTTTGGTTTGTAATTAGAAGGTCATAATGGACAGTAAGGCGATAATTCAAAAAAGGCACCGTGATGGCTTTTTCAGGTTGAAGATGCGGTGCAGGCTGCAATCCAAGACCAACAAAAGCATTCCACCAGAAAAGGATCTCAGGGGATTCTATGGACTCACGTATCTCGGTTTCTGGAACACCACAGAAGTACTGGTTACAGATCAGGTGAAACTCAGCTCCAAGGGCAGTTCGTTCTTCCTGCACTCTTGTAGGCTCGCTCTCTAATGCTGGCCACTGCAGTTGCATTATCTCTTTAAAAAAAAATCTGCGCTTACAATCGACGTAATTCTGTAAGTTATTCTGGCTAAAAATGAAATTATCAGCGAGGAGCATGAGTATTCTCCCAATAGGTTAACATGGCTTGTAATGGCAGCGCCATTGTACAATTCTCCCTTTTCCCGATGTTCCAGGTAATTATCAGTGACTCCCTGGCGCGGGTGATACCAACATACAAAAGACGGATTCTCTCCGCGGCATAATCTTTACGAGATTCTCGTGTTGCCTCTCCAGCTTCAAACCGGGCTGTATCAAAACTTCCTTCCGCAAAAGCTTTTAAAATACTTATCAATTCAGCTTCCAGGTTGATATGTTCCTTGATGAACCATTTTTCACCTTTATACAGATCATATTCCTGCAGAGAAGGGAAGTCATAATTATTCACTGACATCAGGTAAACCCGATCCCATTCCAAGCCTTTAGATTTATGGTAAGTTGTTACAAGCACTTTCCCCTTATGTGATTCAGGATTAAAGCCATTATCGTCATCGCTGAAACCAATAAACTTCCTTTCATTGCGCGTAATTGCAGATATTTCTTCAATGAATTGCGGCAATTGATAATCAGGGTGATTTCTCGAGACAAATTCCAACACTAGGGAAAGTTTATGCACCAGGGCAAGGTCCTGTGGTGTATCAAAGAGGTCGCTTCCCATAAGCAGTAGAAGTTGATCGACTGGCAAAGCAGCAGCAAACTGCCACCGCTGCTGCATTGCAACGAATGATTTCAAAGAATGTTTTTCAGATCCTATATTCAATTCCAATAATTTAGAAATCTCAATTTCCGGTTCCTCGCGATGGTAAAGCAGACCCTCAAGAAAACGTACCTTGCGTAGTTGGGTTACCAGGTTTGAGATGCCGGCAATTTCTGGCTCATCCAGACTAACAATTCGCATATATTGATCAAAAGCATTAGCAAATTTGGATGAATTCGATGGATCTGAAACAGCCATGAGGCATTTTTCGATCAACCGGGCCGCCTTCCTGGTGTGATCAGTGCTCTGCAATAATTCAACCACTTCCACCCCGGCTTGTTGAAGGGCTTCTACCACTTGTTCAGCATAAAAACCGATTGGGCAGAGAATAGCAGTAGTTTTACCCGGATTTTCAAAGTTCCATTTCTTTACGGATTTCACAACCACGTTAATTTCCTGGTCTGGTTTTAAAGGTTGTTTATTGATAAAGATAGAATCATAGTGGTCAGGTGGGTTTGGCTGCGGGTCATCTGCTGGCGCAGGAAGGATGTATGGTTGATCCAGTGAACCCCGTAATTCTTCAACGGGATGCTGTTTATTGGACCAATCGATCAAAAAATTTGCCAGGTTGATGATACTGAGATTCGACCTGCCGGAATTCGACAGGTCTCTCTTTGTTACATTTTTTTCTCCGAGAAAATCCCTGAGGAATTTTGGACTGGCAGTGGTAAATGTGTCGTAAATCGCCTGGTTAGTGTCACCCACACGCACCCAGTTGCCATTTTTTCCGACCAGGTTACGCAGGATCCTCTCCTGGATCGCTGAAGAATCCTGGGCTTCATCTTCAAGGATATACGGCCAGCGTTTTTGTAACCGATTCCTAAAACCCTCGTCGGATTCCAGGACTCTTAAGGCTAGTTTTGTAAGGTCTGCAAAATCTACCGAATTCCTGAATCGCAATCCCCGCTGATATTCTGAAAAAACCTCCAAGCCGAAGTCGAACAAAGGGTAATCAATTTGAATTTTATCTCTCAATCTGTTTAGCAGAGGTGGATCAACCTGCAAATCCTTGGCTTGGCGAATAAAACTGGAGGCGATATCGGTCATCAAAGAATACCATTGCTTCTGCACATAGGATTGCTGGGAGCGATCTATCGAGGTTTCAAGGTACTCATCCTCAATCTCAGGATGGTCACGGAGATAAGCTGTTGTAATCTGCTCTAGGATCATGCGGGCTTCGTTATCGTCAATAATAGTGAAATGTTCAGATACTCCCGCCAGATCAGGACGTTCCTTGATGATGTCGTGCGCCAGTCCGTGTAAAGTGCGCACGCGATAACCTATTTTTTGCATTAATCCTGATTTTTGCATGAATTGCGATATACGTGTGGCAAAATTATTTACCGCAGAATTCACCAGAGTAACAATGAGGATTTCCTGTTCATCTGCGATCAATCCCTTAGCGATCAACAATGCAGCCAGGTAAGAAAGGGTATGCGTCTTTCCGCTACCAGGGACTGCGGGAACACCCATACGTCCTGATTCGAACTTAAGGATCTCCTGCTGCATCGGGCGCGGTTTAAACATTTTTCAACATTCCGTTTTTGAGCAGGTATTTCAGAAGATTTTGTACTGCGATCATCAGAGAGCCGCGTTCCTCATTTCCCTGTTGGTTGACATCAATTGAAACCATCGTGACGTGCTCAGAACAGCGCAGCAGCAATCCGTTGACGATGCGCGCCAGGTTTTGTTGATTGGTGAAATATTCCTCTATATCTGTCCAGGGAGCACCGGCTTGCCAATTGCGGTTTAGAACGTAAGGCTGGGTCAACGGCTGATCCAGTCTCGTCCACCAGCCATGCGAACCGATATCCAGCCAGTATTGATACTTGACAGGGTAGTTTCGCATTAAGAAGGAGTGAGCTGGGGCGATTAGCACCTCATCGCGCTTCTGAAAATCATCGCTGTTTGGAAGGAACTGTGAGGATAAAATGCCGCTTTCAATCAACTGGATAAAGGCTTTACCATATTCATGACTGGAGGAAGATCTCTCTGCCTGGAGTGTGAAGCGGAATTTACGACACGATTCGATCAACCTGGCAACCAGGGC
>CAZSGL010000011.1:12669-24699 GCA_964606265.1 uncultured Anaerolinea sp.
GTTCATTGTCGAGTAGAGCAACGAATCGCTTAAATAAGGAGTCAGGATGGCAAACTCGCTGGCTTGTACTCCTTGCTCTTCGATGAGTGATTTGATCTGAATGGCAATCGCTTCCAATGCCTCAGGTACAAAACGGTAAGAAAGCACTGAAAAAGAATCTACCAAATTGTTTGTGGGTTGTTCAGTCACGCGATGTTCCGTCAAAATACCGGAAAGGGTTTGTGATAAGGATTTGATTTCTGCTGGCATGTTGAATTGGTGATCAAGTGTGACTTGCTGTGATGCCTGTGTTAAAAATCTTTTGGCTGAAATGGGATCAGCTCCCAAAAATGTTCGAAATCCCCCATTTGCATCGGTGATAACAACAGCGGATCTTAATTCTGGAAACCATTCTTCAATGACATCATGCGCAACAGGATAATCCTCCTCGGCATTGTCGTAGATCAAATGATGAAATCGGGAATTTAAATATTGACGGTAGATGAACGATTTCCATAGGTGATGCTTAAAAACTGATATCTGGAGTGAAAAATCGAGCAGGTTATTTTGCATGCAATGTTTTCTGAAGAGAAGGGCACATTCCTGAGCCTGGTCAAATACGCTTTTTTGACCGGGGTTACCTGTGAAAGCAGCGGATAATCGTGTTGCAATCACATCCGGGGAGAAATCTACTACCGCACTTTTATTGAGATTGTCAATTATCTGGCTGTAAAGGTGGAGACGGTCAACAGAGATTCCCTCAAAGTAGCCTTTATCAAGCAGTGGATCAACGATACAGGATAAATAGTATTGGGCTGTTTCGAGCGTTAGGAATATAGGCGGCTTCTTATAATGCTTAAATCCTGCATCCTGTGCGATGATTGGCCAGAACAACGATATTCCCCGTTGAGCCAGACCCCCGAGGGTTAGTATCGCGTGTGGTGAAGGAGCCTGGAAGGTTTGCGATCTGATGGCATGCAAATAGGGACTTGCCAGGCTACGCTGGGGGACCAGGATGAGGATGGTGTCTGGATCTTTGATTTGACTGGAAAGTCTGACCAGTCTCTCTACTGAGGCAGTTGTCTTCCCACAGCCGGCAGGACCGGAGACAAACAAACTTCCCCGATCAGGAAATTCCGCAATCGATAATTGGGCATCTGTCAGGTACATTTCTTTGTTTCCAGTTAGAGACAGGTTAATAAGGCACTCCTGCCATGCAATGAAGAACAGCCCGGGTTAGAAGGGCATCGGCAGATGCCCGATGGGCATTGGGCAATGAAATATTAAAATATTTTCCTGCATCCGTCAGGCTGAAGTATTTCATCGATTTTCGAAGGGGATCCCAGATCCCGCGATAATTGGAAAAGAGTATCAACACATCAATCCACTCAAACGTTTCGCGCCAAGGGATTTTGTAGCGGGAGTGAGATTGCTGCATCATCCTCAAGTCAAACGGTGCGTTATAAGCTGCGACTTGTCGGCTGAATAAAACACCCCGAATTTGAGGCCAGAGAGCAGGCCATGTTGGGGCGTTGGCTACCATTGTGTTGGTTATTCCATGTATTCTTGTGGCAGCAGGTGTGAGAGGGTTCACCGGTCTAACATACGATTGGAACAAAACTGTCCCGTCAAAATCCAGGACCGAAATTTCGACGATTTCATCTTGTTTCTCCAAACCGGTCGTTTCAGTATCCAGGTAAACAGGTTTTGAAGCAATTATTTTTGCTGCGAGTAAACTCGTTTCCTCATGGATTGACCCATCTATTGGAAATGAATTTGGAATTGTCACGGCAGGTTCCAATGTGCAATCTCATCGACCTGGAAAGTGAAATTGGAACTATCCATAGCATTTCCGTAAATTCCATAATGACCGCCGGTTGGTAGACTGGAGTCCGAAAATTCTTTGATCAAAACGCCATTTGCATAAATTCTAAAATTGCTGCCGTCAACCCAAACACCCAGGCGGTTTGTTTGCCCCGAGCCAGAGAGGATGTGAGAATCTGGAGTCCAATTTATTAGCGTGCTGGTTCCCCCGGCATCCCATTTCTGGACGCTGAATTGTCCATTACAGGAAAAGGCGACGTAATAACCCAATCCATCATAATAATTTGGTGCGCGCGAGACCAATCCGTAATTGTCGTACCCAGAGCAATTTACTGAGCGAAACGTAGCTTCAAGATAGAAGTCAGTCGGAGTTGGATATGTTAATCGCCAGCGTTTTCCCCGGTCTACAGCCAGGCTGATATATTCCATTACACCATCGTGAATTGAGAGATTGACCGCGTCGTCAATGTACGGAGTAGCCAGGTCAAATCCACTGCTGTTTGTGAATGAATTGATATGGGTTGCTGATCCTAAAGTTAATTTTGGATCGGCTGGGGAAGTAGTGGGTGTTGGCGTTACCGTGGCGGTTTCGGTTGGTGAAATGGTGGGTAATGCAGCAGTGGGTAAGGCAGTAGTTGGGAGAATGCTTGTGGTGGGGATATCAGTTACACCTGGTGCCGCAGCCAGTGTTAGCGCGACACGGGTAGCGACAAGGGCAGCAGGATCCTGTGTGGCTTGACCTATGGGAAAATTGCATGAGGTCAAAAGTAGGAGTAATACTATTAAAGAACCGATTTTTTTTATCATTTATTACCTCAATCTTTCGATAACTAATTATAGTCCGGTGAAGTGTAAAACCCCTAGTTATATCCACCTCATTTGGGGTATTCCACATTGTATAATAACTAGAATAACATGAAAACCACCTTGATACAGATCGATCCCCACGACGATCTTACCTCGATTAAAGACAAAATGACCTGGGCGAAGAGCGCGAGGATGCTGCTATTCTTTCCAAGTGGCTATCCATTGTTCCAGACTGACCTGGCATTAAGGTTAATTCAACGATATTCAGTTACCCTTGGTTCTCAGGTGGCAATAGTGACCCGGGACAGAATTCTAAGGAATGTTGCTGCTGATATTGGAATCCCTTGCTTCATTTCTGCTCCCCAGGCGGAGAAAAGCCTGTGGAGGATACGAAGTAAACAGAATCTTGTTCGAATACCAAGAGGTGCGGAGGAGATTAAGGAACAAAAGGACTCCTTACCTGCTAAAAAGTTGAGCAATTTGCCTTCAAATTTTCAAAAGATCTTTACATCATTATTATTGTTTTCATTATTGGTGACCTTAGCGTTATTCTTCATTCCCTCTGCGGAAATTATCTTATTCCCTGTAACCGAAACGCAGGAAATCACTTACAAAGTGAGTGCTGGATCAGATTATATATCCGTGGATATTTCAGGAAAATTGCCGGCAACAAAATTAAGCCAGGGAGTTACTGCTGAATCAACAAAGAATAGCTCTGGAACCATCTATCTACCGGTTTCAAAGGCGGCCGGCACTGTTGAGGTAATCAATGCTTCTTCACAAGATATCTTCTTACCCGCAGGGAGCAGATTGATAAGTGACACTGAACCTCAGATGCCGTATACCCTGGTTGGCGAAGTCAACTTGAAGGCAAATTTCAGCGTACCGGTCAGTATTAGAATTGAAGCAACTGATCCTGGAGAAGATTGGAATGTGCCAAATGGAATAAAATTCTTTATTGAAGGATATGAGGATTTGATCCAGGTCCAAAATTCGATCGCGATCAGCGGGGGAAAGGATCAATCATTGCCATCACCGGGAGAAGCTGATTACCTTTACCTCCAAAACAGGTTAACTAAAAAGTTGCTGGAAAGCTGTAAGGAAGAATTGGAAAACCAGGTGAAGACTGACCAAGCATTAATTCCAGAAAGCATCCAACTTAGCGAGGAGTCGACTATGGTCGAGTCACCTCCCGTTGGCCAGCCTTCAGATAGTGCAACACTTTCTATAACAAGCGAATGTTCGGCGTTAGTTATTAGCAAAGATGACGAAATTGGACTCGCCAAACGTATCCTAGACCAGAATCTTTTAAGCGGGAAAGTTACTCTAACTCATGACATTTCAATCACTCCAATGGGTGGAGTCAAGGATGGGGGAGTTGATCGGTTTTCATGGATGGTAACCGCTAAGAGGAGTATTACTCAAAAGTGGAACTCTGAAGAACTAATAAATTCCCTCCTTGGGAAGAGATTGAGTGACGCAAGAGAGATTCTATCTGTTGGTCTTCCTCAGAACAGCCCCGCAATAATCAAGATTAATCCTCAATGGTGGAAGTTTATGCCTCTACTCCCTACCAGAGTGCACTTTGAGGTGAACCCAGAATGAACAATGGCCGTGTTTTAGCACTTGATCTGGGAGAAAAACGTATCGGCATCGCCATTAGCGACCCCGGTGGGATTATTGCAACACCCTATGATGTCATCAAGCATGTTTCAAGGAGAATTGATATTGCCTTAATACTTCAAATAGCAAGTGAAAATGATGTGAATACGATCGTCATTGGAGAGGCACGAGGTGAAGACGGTGAAGAGACGCGTCAGAGCCGCCATGCTCAGCTTTTTATGAAGGTTCTAAGCGATGAGTCACAACACTTGATAACCTTATGGGATGAAAGTTACAGCACAAGAACCGCCCGAATGACGAGGGCGGCTATGGGTGTCACCCGGAAAAACAGACGAGGTCATTTAGATGACCTGGCAGCGACCATCATCTTGCAATCATACCTAGACGCTCAGCGGGAGTTAAAGAACTGATGTCAAGGAAAAGAAAGAGTACCTGTTTAGTTTTTGGGCTAATTTTTATTCTTGTTACATTGGGGGCTGGAATTCTGTGGGTGGGAATCCCTGTCCTGGTAGAAAATGAATTTGGTGCACCTGACCCCGCATTGAGCGCGATCCAGGTGCGGCAATATGGATCCCGAATACTCCTGGCAAAGAATGACCTATTATCATCGGTTGATCCATCGTCAATAACTCCCTTTCCACATACTGTTGAAGAAGGGAGTTCAGTATCTCAAATATCCGCGAATCTTGAGGCGGCCAGGCTGATACGGAATGGCTCAGTATTCAGGAATTATTTGATCTACAAAGGATTGGATTCGAAAATACGCGCTGGCGATTATTTTATCGCAGCGTCGATGTCCCCAATTGAAATTGTAGAAATGATCAGGGCAGATAACCCGATTGTCTCGCTATATGTTTATCCGGGGTGGAGGGCAGAAGAAATTGGGGAGAGCCTTGTAATCGCAGGGATCCAAATTTCCGTTACCGAGTTTATGCGCGTAGTCAATAACCCCACAAGTACCCAACTTCCAGAGGAGTTCCAAAAGCTCGATACCTTGGAAGGTTTCTTATTCCCGGGTCAATACCAGGTAAGCAGGGTAATCACTTCTGAAGAATTGGTGAGGTTAATGGTTGAAAGGTTTATCGGGGAAGCGATGCCATTAATTATCAACAATCAATTACAAACCGGTTTGACATTGACAGAAATTGTTACACTTGCTTCAATCATTCAGCGTGAAAGCCTGGTTAAATCTGAGAGACCAACAATTGCCTCGGTTTTCTATAACAGATTGAATATAGAAATGAAATTAGAAACTGATCCAACGGTCCAATATGCGGTAGGGTATTCTACTGAATCCGGGTCTTGGTGGAAAAAGGCATTATCGGTCTCAGATTTATCGATTCAATCCCCGTATAACACCTATGTGGTCTATGGATTACCACCTCACGCCATTGCAAACCCTGACCTGGATGCGATCACCTCTGCGTTATTCCCTATCGAGTCGCCCTATTTTTATTTCAGGGCTGATTGCATTAGTTCTGGAGCGCATGTATTTTCTGTAACTTATGAAGAGCATCTATCCAAGTCCTGCCAATAAAAAAAGAGGAGAGATCATACTCTCCTCTTTAAAATTTTGTGCAACAGACGCTATTTTGCGTTGTAACCAGGGCCGTTCTTGAAGAAATCGTCGTTGGCAGCAATTGATGGGGTCAAGTCAAGTACTTCACCAGCAGCCAGGGTACGGGTTGCAGTGAGATGGACTGGATTACCATCGTGATCCTTGTTATCATAAACTTCTGTGAAACCTGTAGTTCCAGCGGGCATGGATTGATGTTCGCCGCCTTTTGCCTTAAACGCTGCGGGAACTTCATCGGATGGGAAGATCGCGGTGTAAGGGCATTCTGATTCACAGGCTCCGCAATCAATACAGGTGTCGGCATCGATGTAATAACCGGGGTATTTATCTTCAGGTTTACCTGGAACAATGCAGTCAACAGGACAAACGGTCGCGCATGATCCATCTCGTAAGCAAAGACTTGTAATTACTCTGGCCATATATTCCTCCAATTGATTGAACGGATAAGATATCTTCAATTATACAGCATTACCTGCGTTGTTTCTGTCAATGGTTAAATTCCCAAAGTGACATCAATTATTTCAAAACGCGCAATCCTCTTTTTTTATTTTCCGGAAATTCTCAGGTACAATAAATTTCGGTCACCAGAACTTGCCCTGCCAAGTGGGGCAAAACTCATATTCATTAATCGCTTCTCAGGAATGACACGTTATCCATGGCAGAATTTCAATGAAGCATAATCAATTTCCACCTGTTATCGTTCTCGTCCTGGGCATTTTGGCTGTGTCCACGGCATCTTTGCTGATCCGATTGGCCCAAAAGGAAGCCCCCTCATTTGTCATCGCAGCAGGAAGAGTAACTTTGGCTGCTCTTTTCCTACTTCCTTTCGCAGCGCGAAATCTCAAGAGTGAACTCAGGAAAATCTCTCGGAAAAATAGTTTACTCCTGGGTCTGGCAGGATTGTTCCTTGGGTTTCACTTTGCAGCATGGATAACCTCCCTTGAATACACGAGTGTGGCAAGTTCTGTAGTGATTGTAACAACTGCGCCTTTGTGGGTCGCGCTTTTTTCCCCTATTTTCCTCAAAGAGAGGATCACTCAATGGGTGATCATTGGTCTTGGGGTCTCGCTCATTGGCAGTGTAATAGTAGGACTTAATAGCGCGTGCACTTTTTTGTCAGGAAATTTGACCTGTCAACCAATCGTTGGAAATGATTCCAGTGGAATGGTCATTGGCAATGTTCTTGCTCTTGCAGGGGCATTTTTATCTGCGGGTTATTTGATCATTGGCAGACGGGTACGCAACACAATAAACCTGGTTTCATACACCTTTGTGGTATATGCAACAGCGGCACTTGTTTTGGTCGCATTAGTCATCATCTCTGGTCAATCGACGTTTGGGTTTTCCAAAGTCACTTACCTGCTTATTCTCGGGTTAGCAATTGTGCCGCAATTAATCGGACATTCCTCTTTCAATTGGGCGTTGAAATATTTATCTGCAGCTTTGGTGTCAATCGCCTTACTTGGAGAACCAATCGGAACGGTATTATTGTCATTCACTTTCTTAAAAGAGACTCCAACAATTTTTGAAATTGTTGGAGGTGTTTTGATCCTACTGGGTATTTTTATCGCATCTAAAAGACAGACTGATAAGACTGAATTAATCAGTCCGGTTGGCTAGTGCGGCTGTAAAGGAAATTTATTTCCTTCAATCTGACCGTAAGGGTCCAGTTAATAATTTCACTAGTAAAACGCCACCCCCAATTACCCGCTGCCTTGCCTGGGAAATTCATCCTGCCTTCGTTGCCCAGGCTCAACAGATCCTGCATGGGCGCTAGAGCAAAAATTGAGGATGAGGACCAAATAGCCCTTACCATATCCCATGAAATATCGTCTCCTGAACGAGCCAGGTATTTTCTGCAGAAATCCCTTTCCTTTTCTGTGGCTGATTCATACCAACCCCTGGCAGTGTCGTTATCATGGGTGCCTGTGTAAGAAACACAGTGAACGGGGTAATTATGCGGCAAGAATGGATCATCCGGTGTGGACGAGAAACCAAATTGAAGAATTTTCATTCCGGGCAAGCCTAATGAATCTCGTAACTCAATGACATCTGGGGTAATCTCACCCAGGTCTTCAGCCAGAATTGGAAGAGAAGCAAAAGTGCATTCAATGGCCTTAAAAAGATCCTTTCCGGGACCCATTACCCATCGTCCGATCTCGGCTGTTGGCATACCGGCTGGTATTTCCCAATATCCCGCAAAACCCCTGAAATGGTCCAGCCGTATGTAATCCACAACATTGAGTACTGCCTTAACCCTCTCCAACCACCAGGCATACCCGGTTTTTTTGTGAATGTTCCACCGATAAAGGGGATTCCCCCACAATTGACCTGTGGGAGAAAAATAATCGGGTGGGACCCCAGCCACACAGGTAGGTTTGCCTTTGCGGTCCAAGTAAAACAACTCAGGATGCGACCAGGCATCTGCACTGTCATAAGCGACAAAGATGGGAATATCACCAATTATTTGAATATTTTTACTATGTGCATATTCACGTACTCGCTGCCATTGATTAAAAAACAGGAATTGGCGAAATTTTTGTTTTTGGATTGCATCCGATTTCATTGCCGAAAATTCAATTAAGGAATCTGCCTCCCTTGACCTCAATTCAACCGGCCAATTATCCCAGGAAATGCCACCCTGATCTTCCTTAATTGCCATAAAGAGGGCATAGTCATCCAACCAGGAAATCTGGAGTCTACAAAATTCCTTGTAATCCTCAATGATTTGTTGATTTTTGTTCTTTAAAAAGCGTTGATATGCCCGGTCCAAAAGTTTGATTTTCCATTTAATCACTGTTCCAAAATCAACACGATCCGCTGGAAAGGATGGACGATCAAGCAAATCTTTTCGGGAGAGTAGTTTTTGGTCCAGCAGAAGAGCTGGGCTAACAAGGTATGGATTACCAGCAAAGGCAGAAAAACATTGATACGGAGAATCACCATAACCTGTGGGACCCAATGGTAAGATCTGCCACAACTTGCAACCTGCCTGGGAAAGGAAATCTACCCAACGGTAAGCTTCCGGACCAAGATCGCCTATACCATCAGGTCCCGGGAGGCTTGTTGGATGAAGAATGATACCTGAACTGCGTATGAATTTCATTGAAAGCTCCTAAACAATTATGGCGAAACCAGGTCGTGGTAAAGAGAGCAGTACTTTTTTGCTGATTCTGCCCAGGAAAAATCGCTGTCCATGGCATTTCGCATAATCTCCAGCCAACGTTTTTTCGAATGGAAGGTTTCCATGGCAGAGGCCAAAGCAATGGCAGCCTGTGTAGAATCTGCTTCCTCAAATAGAAATCCGTTGCCTGTTGAGCTGGAGTTTGCATCTGTAATGGTATCTTTTAAACCACCTGTAGCTCTGGCTACCGGAATGGTTCCATACCGCATAGCGATCAACTGAGATAAGCCGCATGGTTCATATCTTGAGGGCATCAACAACATATCTGCACCGGCATACATACGATGTGAAAGTGCGGAATCAAAAGTAATCTTTGTGCGAATACGTTGAAGGAACTCTAACTCGAGGGATTGAGCTACTCCTTCAAGGATTGGATCACCCGAACCAAGGATAATACATTGCCAGTCAAGTTTGATAGTCCTAAGCAGAGCTTCAAAGGCAAGGTCAATACCCTTTTGAGGATCCATCCTGCTGATAACCACAAGAAGCGGAACCAGGGGATCAATTTCCAATCCCATTTCTTTTTGTAATGCCTTTTTGTTAATTGATTTTTTTGCGAGATTTTCAAGGTTGAAATTTCGTGGGATTATTTTATCTGTGTTTGGATTCCAAATTGACTGGTCGATTCCGTTTAGGATTCCAGATAATCGCGATTGATTTTTGAGAAAAAAGGTCTCCAAACCACAACCGTATGCGGGAGTCAGTATTTCTTTAGCATAAGTTGGACTAACAGCAACTATACGATCTGCACTGGCAAGACCCATCGGAAGGGGGATTGTCCTTGCCCATACAGGCAAAGAAACGTCCTGGGACGGTTCAATGCCATACCTTGTCAGCGCATTTTCGGATCCGGAACCCATGAAAGGCAGGTTGTGAAGAGTAAACACAGATTTGATTTTGGAATACCCCGGGCGGGATAGGCGCAGCTTCCCCAATTGGTGAATTGCTATAGCGGTGTGCCAATCATTACAATGGAGGATATCAATCTTCCACTTTAGAACCCTGGGAAGTTCAAGGCAGGCAAGCGAAAAGAAAATGAATTTATCAGCATCTGCATTGAAATTAGATCCATAAACTGATTCATGTTCGTTAATTGGATCCCCACTGATAAAGTAAACCGTCATTCCGTGGTGAAAAATCGAAAAGACGGTTGCGTTTACTGAAAGACTTCCAGTATTTACCTTAAAATCAGTAAGTTTTTTGAGTTCAGGAAATTTCTTTTTTATGAACCCGTAGAGAGGAATGGCGAGGCGGATATCGTAACTTGATTGAGCATCACTTAACTCATGGATCGCCAGCGGAAGCGAGCCGGCAACATCACCTAGTCCCCCAACTTTCACGAAAGGGTCGGCTTCTGAAGCTATGAAAAGAATGTTCAGCCTGTTGTTTTTTTTTATCATATGTTCTGGGTCATCTTACCAGATCGATGTAATCCTCTGAAATGGTTTCCGATAGATCAGCCCCCAGAGTCTCGATCAACTCAGTGATCAATTGAGATTTCTTTTCTGCATCCTGACGGCTCCATGTACGGCTCTTGATCTCGAGGAAGGACCCCAAATCTGGTTTTGTGATCTTATCGACATTAATGAAAAAATCTTCATCTTTAAAATGAACCAGGAATCGGACGCGGTCTTTTTCGATTTCTTTTTCGAGGTGCGGCTTAAAATACTCGCGATAAAACCTCGGACTTTGAGTGGCAGGTGCCAGGTAGCGGCTTCGGGAAAGCAATACTTCCTGAGGGAATTCGTCCTCGCGCGTTGGCCCGATCAAGGTAAGCCGTGAGCGGACCTGGTCAATTTTTCCATCGGAGTTGATGAACTCATCTTCCCGGTAACGGATCAACCCCTGTTCAACGTCAATGAAAAAGAAATAAAGGTCAAATTCACGGTAATGCCGTTCCCTTATAATTTCAATATTTTGATCTATTAGCGCTTTTTTGATATTCTCTGGATGTTTAATCTTTACTTTGACCTGTATCTCGAAACTTTCTTCCTCTGATGCTCCACCTATGGCAATAAGTTTTGAGAGAATGGAAGATTCACGTCTGACAAGGAAACCATCGATTTTTTCAGAATAGGCGCGGCTTTGGACAAGCAGTTCTTTTTCGTCCAAGTTTTCCAGAACATGCTCACGCATTAGCCATTTGCCATTTACCATTACATGAGTTACATCTGATGCTTTACTGGCAAAGACAATTTGAGCATAAATTCCAAGCGGATTATGTTTAAATCGAGGACTATTGTGGAGTGCCATGATATCCACCAGGATCAAGTCTGCTCTTTTTCCGGATTCCAATGAACCTGTCAAGTGCCCAATATGAAGTGCTTGCGCGCCCAACCTGGTTGCCATTAATAAAGTAGTACGTGCCGGGAGAACAGTGGGATCTCCGCTGGTTCCTTTTTGCAGGAAGGAGGTAAGGCGGAGTTCTTCGAACATATCCAGATCGTTATTCGAGGCTGGACCATCGGTACCGATTCCTACATTCATCCCTAATTCGAGCATCCTTTTTACAGGTGCGACTCCGGAGGCTAATTTCAAGTTTGAAGATGGATTATGAGCCACCCCAGCGCCCAAATGCTGCATGGTACGGATTTCACCGTCGTCAACATGTACACAGTGGGCTGCGAGCACTTTCGCATCAAACAAACCTTGTTTCTTGACATAAGGAATGACCGGCATCCCCTGTTCTTTCCGCATGGTTTCAACTTCAAAGTAGGTTTCTGCCAAGTGTGTATGCAGCGGTACATCAAATTCGACTGCCAGTAAAGCAGTGGCTTTGAGAATTTCAGGTGTGCACGTATAGGGAGCATGTGGAGCCACTGAGGGAACGATGAGGTCGTGCCCTTTCCAACGCCGGATAAAGTCGCGGGACATTTCCAGTGACTCTTCGAAAAACTTCGCGTCTGGGGTAGGGAACTTGAGAACCGTTTGGGAACATACCGCGCGCATACCGAATTCAGCTGTGGCCTTTGCGACTTCATCTTCGAAATAATACATATCCGCACAGTTGTTGATACCTGATCGGATCAGTTAGGCC
>CAZSGL010000012.1:0-24245 GCA_964606265.1 uncultured Anaerolinea sp.
TGTTGATGCAGTCGTAGCATGTCTCTTCGTCACCGTGGTCGAGGTGGACGGCAAAGATGGCGTCAGGGAAGACCTGGTCCGCGGAACGGATGAGCCCTTCGAGCATGAGCTTGTGTGTGTAGGAACGCGCGCCCTTGCTGATCTGGATGATGAAGGGAGCCTGGCTGTCAACGCAGCCGCGGAACAGCCCCATGGCTTGTTCGAGGTTGTTGATGTTGTAGGCACCGATGGCATATTTTCCGTAAGCGGCTTTGAATAATTCTTTCGTGGTAACGATCATGGTTTACTCCTTAAATTTATCTCCCGCGGGGGGAGGAATGGTCTGAGTGAATTATAGCCTGAACAATATGTCATGGCGAACCATTTTTTAGGAAGGGACCACCGATTTTCGTGGAAGATTGCCAGGCTCCGCCGGGCTGAACTCGCAAGGACAAGGTCTAATCCGCATCCACCACGTAATCTGGCCAATCCTCTTCGTCCACATCCCTTGAGGAGACAACTTTTCCGCGCACAGAAATTCCAGCCTTGTGAACAGTCTTTGGGTCTCCGCTGACCAGGGGATGCCAGAGCGGCAGGTCTTTACCCGCTGCCAGGAGCCGGTAGGCGCAGGTGTCGGGCATCCATGCCAGGGAACCAGCGAGTTCCGGAGTGAGGGTCACACAGGTGGGCACCAGAACGGAGCGTTCGGGGTAGCGCGTGCAGCGGCAGTGATAGATATCCAACAGGTGGCACACCAGGTTGGTGTGGTATAGCTGACCGCTGTCTTCATCTTCAAATTTGATCAGGCAGCATTTGGCACAGCCATCACAAAGAGATTCCCATTCCTCACGAGATAATTCTTCCAGTTTCTTTGTTTTCCAAAATGATGGCATGAGATGTTTATATCACGAATTAGCTTCAGGAGAGTGGAAAAAGTGAAAGGTGAATTAAACAGGGAAGCATATTGACCATAACAAAAATATAGAGAAAATTCAGAGTAAAGTCAGAAACTATTGTTGCTCAATAAGTAAATTTTTGGCAACAAAGGTCTATAATTATGTAATAGTGTTAGAGGAGGATTATTATGGATCAAAACTTACCTGTCACAACCCCGGAACCAAAACTCACACCCGAACCATCACCCGAGTATAAAACTGAATATACATCTGAACCTGTGCTCGACCCCATCGTTGAATCGAAGCCTGTTCTCGCCCCTGAACCGGTAAAATCGTTCGCCACCGGGATCATCAGCCTAGTGTTAGGTCTCATTACCTGGGTCGTCGCTCTCTTTTGGGTATTACTTGATATAAACTTCTTTTTGGCAATGGCCATTGCGTTCTTAAGCGCTGTTCTGGCAGTATTCTTCAGCGCGAAAGCAAAAAAGGATAACCCAGGATCCAAAAGCGGCAAAGCTGGCCGTTTCCTGGGCTGGCTCTACATCATCGCATCACTTGCGATCGTAATAGGCGCTTTACTTGGAATAACAGCTCTTACAAATCTGATTTTTTAATCGACAGTTGTAGAGTTAATACTTCAATCACCCTCAAGTGGGAGGAGCCGTATGCTGCTGTGCGTCGACATCGGCAATACCAATATTAAATTGGGCGTCTTCCGTGAAGAAGAATTGTTCACGCGTTGGCGTATTTTCACGGACCCGGCCAAACTCGCAGATGAATACAGTGTGATGCTGCTCTCCCTTTTTGCCAGCGAAGATATCCGTAAAGAAGAGATTACCGGTTGCGTCATCTCCTCCGTTGTGCCGGACCTTACCATTGCGTTTTCCGAGTTGGTGAAACGCCACCTGCGGTTGGAGCCGGTGATCGTGGGCAAAGTAAAGCACCCGGTCATTCATATTAACGCATCAAATCCCAAAGAGGTTGGACCGGATCTGATTGCCAACGCGGTTGGAGCGGTGAATATGTTTGGCGCGCCGGTGATCGTCATTGGCTTTGGCACCGCCACAACCTTTTCGGCGGTTTCCACGGGAGGTTCGCTGGAGGGGGTGGCAATCGCGCCGGGCGTTGGCACCGGGGCGGCATCACTTTTTGCAGCCGGTGCGTTGTTGCCGGATGTGGAGATCATTGCACCGGATCATGCCATCGGTAAAAACACCATCCAGTCGCTTCAATCCGGAGTGGTGTTTGGGGCAGCCGGCATGGTGGAAGGGCTGGTAGCTCGCATTAAACAGGAACTTGGGGGAAAAGTAAAAGTGGTGGCAACTGGCGGCTGGGCAGGATTGATGTCTAAACACGTATCCTGTATCGACGCGGTTGAGCCCGAGTTGACGCTGCTGGGGTTAAGGATCATTTACGAACATAACAAGGAATAATTAAATATAGGGGCATGGCAATGAGTAAAGGGCTTGGCATCTCCAAGCCCTTGTTCGTTATCGTTAATCCACTATGATTTACTGGTTACTATAACCCCAACACTTCCCGCAGACGGGGTTCGTCAAAATCGATGACGATAGTCCCATCAATGTCAAAAGTGGGAGTGGTGCGGTTACCATTGCACCAGAGCTCGACCTGTTCTGCAGCACCCGGGGTGGTGGTGATATCCACTTCGGTGAAATCAATTTTACGTTCATATAACCAGGTGCGGGCTCGCCGGCAATCCCCGCACCATTTGGTGCAGTACATAACGATACCGCCGTGGGGCAGGGGCACTGGCTGCGGTTTTGGTGCTTCCGGTCGGTTGCGCACCTCAGGATCCGCTTCGCGGATGGCCTGGAATAATACCTCATTGGAAGGCTGGTCATCTTTATCATGGATATCGATATATCGAATGATACCGGCTTTATCAACGATGAAGAGCGCGCGTTCGCTGAAACCTTCAGAGCGCAATACTCCGTATAGTTTTGAAATTTCTCCGTGCGGCCAGAAATCACTGAGGAGGGGATAATTAATCCCTCCCATGCTTTCAGCCCAGGCAATCAGACAATCAGTGGAGTCAACGCTTATACCCAGAACCTGGGTATCCAATCCCGCGAACTTGGCTGATTCAGCCTCGTAGAGCGGGATCTGCTCACTTCATATGGGTGTCCAGGCAAGGGGGAAGAAAGCGAGGACAACGTTTTTGCCTCGGAACGAACTGAGCGTGATGGGCTTTTGAAGGTGTGACGGTAGTGTGAAATCAGGCGCGGGCGCGCCGAGAAGAATTGTCATAAGAGGTTCTCCTTTAGGGGTATTGTACCTGATTAATCGTCAAGAGGCATCGTGGTTGTGACTTTCAATTCACCATCCGTAACCTGCCACAATTGTGTGGCAAATCGGGTGATGAAATAGCGGTCGTGGGTAACAGCAAGGACTGTGCCGCTAAAATCTGCCAGGGCGCGCTCAAACCGGGCACGGGAGGGCAGATCCAGGTGATTGAGCGGTTCATCCAGGAGGAGGAAGTTGCAGCCTCCCACTACGAGGCAAGCCAGGGAGAGCCGCACGCGTTGCCCCCAACTGAGGTTTTTCACCGGGGTAAAGACCTCGTCATTGGCAAAGAGGAACTTGTGCAGGGACGCACGGGCATCAGTCTCAGGCAGGCTGGCAGTCCGCTGCAGGGTGACAAGGGCGTTATCATCGGGACGAAGGTTTTCCTGCTCCTGGGTGAGAAAACCGGGAATGACGCTGGCGCCCAGGCGGCAGCGTCCGGAAAGCGGCGGGAGAATGCCAACAGCCGTCCGCAGCAGGGTGGTCTTGCCGCAGCCGTTCTCACCGGATAGTGACACCCGGTCGCCATAACGGATGACTGCGTTAATACCGGTGAGGATGGGATTGCTGTCATAACCGATGGAAAGGTGGTCGAGGATGAGCACATCCCGCCCGGATTCTGGCACCGCCTTAAAATCCATCTTCATCTGCCAGGAAGACCGTGGTTTGTCTATGTGGTCTTCATTGAGCAAACGTTCAACACGCGCCTCGATATTCTTGGCGCGTTTTATGGTTGCCAGTCCCCGGTTGGCGAAGAAAGCCTTGGCGAATTTGTCGCCAGTGTCGGCTTTGCCTCCTTTGCGAAACACAGCGATCCCGCGGATGCGCCGAGCGGCATCCGTCAACTGACGGATCTGTTCCTGTTGGTCAGAATACTCCTGCCTCAAGTGCGCCTGCTCTTCCTCTTTTTGAGCCAGGTAAGCTGAGTAGTTGCCCGCATAGGCAGTGAGCGTGTGGGTGCGTGGATCAATTTCGAATGTGGAGTTGGTTACAGAGTCGAGGAATTTGCGGTCGTGAGAGACGATCAAGACGCCGCAGCGGGAGTGCAGCAGAAAGTCTTCGAGCCATTCCAGCATGGCAGGATCGAGATGATTGGTCGGTTCGTCCAGAAGGAGCAGGCGGGGATCCTGCAGCAGCAACCCGACAAGGTTAAGACGTGTCTTTTGCCCGCCGGATAGCGCTGAAAGTGGCAATGCGGTGGGGAGGGCATCCAGACCAAAAGAGGCCAGCAAGGCCGGTGTGCGCGCAGCCGCGAAGGAGGAATCGGCGAGGTCAGCCAGTACCTGGTCGTACTCCTGCTGCAGCCCAAGGGAGTTGGTGTCAGATGCCAGGAGCGAAGCCAATATCTCCAGGCGACTGGTCAGAGATGATGCATTTCCCTGCATCTGCAGGAGGTAATCCCCCAGCGTGAGATCAGCCGCCAAGTTACCGCCCTGGGGGAGATAACCAACGCGCAATGTGGGGGGGTTGAATTGATGGGTACCAGAATCCGAGGGTTCGAGACCCGCAAGGATGCGCAGGAGAGTGGTCTTGCCGCAGCCGTTAGGCCCGACAAGCCCGATCTTCTCATTCGCGTTAACACTAAAAGATACGTCGCTAAGAACAGGAGAGATTCCGTAGGTTTTTGAGAGGTGATGTGCAGTAAGCATGGTTTGAGCCTTTTTAAATTACAAACCGAAGGCAGAAGCCTTCGGTGATTGAGAGAACGCCATAAAGGGACTACCTGAGAAAAGTTGGGATTAAAGGCTCTGATTGTGCATAAAAGGAACTCCGGTTTGCTTAACTGGATTATATCATCGGTGGTTTTATTTTACTAAACAAGACAGAAAAGAATCTAAAAAACAAATTCCCGTCAATGACTAAATAACCAATCAGCGAGAAGAATCGATATGTATAAACATCCAATTCATTTTGCTAAAAGCTGGTCCAGTTCATTGGATAGTAAGTGCTCAAGGAAAGGAGTCACATTCCAAAATGATTTCAGTGATTTATACTCATCATAAACAGACAAAGTTGGTGCTGATTTATCATTAGTTTTGAAAGCACGGATCATAAGATTCTTTGACGTATGTTCTGTGGATACGAATTGAAAAACATCCGTTTGGTAACCAAAAAGCCGAAGGATAGTTGCCCGAAAGGTATCCGTCAGGATATCACCCAAGCGCTCCATGAGAATTCCGTCTCGATTTACTGCCTTGAAAGACAGGGGCATAGCAACTTTTGACAATTCCTTTTGAAGGTAGTGTTGACAACAAGGGGCAGTAACGATCATGCGGCTATTTGCTTTTATTCCCTGAGTAAGTGCATCGTCTGTTGCAGTATCGCAAGCATGTAAGGCTATCACGATTTCCGGGGGTTGTTCGGGATGATAGTTAGATATTCTACCTTCAACAAATGACAACCCGGTCCACCCCAGATTATTTACCTTGAGACGATGGGACTCAAGAAGATCATTTTTTATATCAATTCCAACCACATGCGCGTCTAAATTAAGAATATAAGTCAGGTAAAAATACGTGGCAAACGTTAAATATGCGTTTCCACAACCATAATCTATAACATTTACCCGGTTTTCAGCAAATGCGCGGAGAAAATCAATTTCTGCGAAGATACGCAAAAACTCATTTATTTGGCTGTACTTTCGCTGCATGTCTGCTTTAATTTTGCCTTCATTGGTTAATATACCTATAGCTTTCAGAAAAGGAATTGCAGAATCCACGGATAATATTTTAGGTTTCTGTTTGTCATGTATAAAATCTGGTTCGAGCAACCCCTTGGGTGAAGGCTCACTTTGAAGTATTAACCGACCTTTTTTTGTGAACTGAAAGTTGAGGGTCACAGTGTTCGTTTCAATACGAATATTCTTGAAGGGTAAATTAATTAACTCCTCCAGCTTTTCCTGTACTCCAACAGGATCAACATTCTTGGTGATATCCCGCGTTTTATCAAAATATGAAAATTGAAGGAAAACCTCATTTTTGATTTGAACTGGTCGAAGGACCACTTTTACCCAGGGGACAACTTTTCCAGATTGGCTCCCGCTAAAAACACCTCGAATCAATGAGGTTATTGGAAATACGTTTTCAAGAATTAACTCTCGGTACTCTTTATCCAGCATATACTTTTCAGCCCAACCCTTGCTAGTGTTTTACAGCAGATACAATACGGGTTAAGAACGCCAAACCTAACAGGCCTTGCGGCGATCATTTTGCCTGAGCGTTATTCAATTTAACATTGTTTTCATTATTCCGCAACATTTTCAGTAACCCATGGGATGATAAAGGGTTAGTGCTCGCGGATCGGCTGCCGTAGTATCGTTTTGTTCTTTTCCGGTGTAACCTTACGCGGATCGGACAAATATATTTCATGATGTTTACCCGTGGGTGTGTAAGCGTTCTCGCGGATCCAGGTGTGCATGCGCGCAATCACAGGCGCTTCATCCGCATAGGGGCCGAAATACATGACCTGCACGCACGTGCCTTCCACTAAGGTTTCCAGGCGGGCGCGGCTTGGGTGGGGAACCTTCCCTTTGACAGCCGCCAGGTGTTTGGCTTCCTCGATTAAGCCAGGAGTGATGAAATCTGGCTGAAGGATCATCATCGTCCAGTCCCAATCGGCGCGGCGCTCCAGGCTGAACTCGCGCATGTCGGGCATCCACCACAGGCCTTCCAAGCCCATGACGGTGTAGTCAATCCCCTGGGTTTTCTTCAAGTGGAATTTGAGCGTATAGGAAAGACTGTAAAGCGTTTGAACGGCATCGATATAATCCTGAGCAACAGCCGGGTCGCCATGCCCATCAATCATCAGGTATTGAAGCGCAGGGATTTCAATGAAGCTGAAATCCTTGGAAGTGGGGGAGTAGAGCTTTTTATATTGTTTGCGCAGGTCAATTTTATCCATTGCGGAATTCCTTTTGAAAACTGAGGATGTAATCTTCCACCCAAGAGCGTTCAGCCTGGAGGAGAGTGAGCGAATACTCGAACATGGCACGTACGTGCCCGGGACTGCTGTTGTTCAGGTGATCAGGGTGAGGAGATAATTCCTCAATGACTTTACTGAGCGCGCTTTGGCGAGCCTGAAGAGCGGAGAGCATCTCCTCCCGGGGGAAGAGCGGCTGGCAGGAGAGGGCAAGAAGAAAACGCTGGTTATTCGCCGCCGGCTCTCGCAGAGCGTTGAGCATCTCGATTTTGAGGGTTGTGTGCCCGGCAGGTGTGGCGGTGAACACCTTGCGGTTTGGTCGACCTTCAAAGCCGGGGATTAATTCAGCGGTGGCAAATCCCTGCTGGACGAGACGATCCAGGATGTAGTAGATGGAGGAGAAGGCTAGTTCAGTCCAATTGCGCATTCCGCGTTCGCGGATGAGCTGTTCGAGCTCGTAACCGTGACGGGGGGCTTCCGTGATAAGACTGAGGATGGCGAGTTCTGAAGTAGTCATATATATCCTTGAACTGATATATTATAGTACTGGAATAATAAACTGTCAAGCAAGTGTTTGCCATCAGGGCAAGCCTGAAAGCAAAATCACTTATGGTTTATTTAAAGATATAATGGGGGCAGATAAGAATCCAGGAGGCATTATGGTTCCAATTTTATTAAGAATTAATTATCTCGATCCCGGTTCAGGAAGCCTATTGATCCAACTGATTGCTGCCGGGTTCCTGGGAGGGATTGGCATACTGTTAAAAGTTTTTTGGGGGCGGATCAAAGCTTTCTTCAAAGGTGAAAAGTATGTCCCCCCACAATCATCTGATGATGATGAGGATAGTACCGAAGAATGAGCCGGAATATTTCCAGGAGCGGGGCGTCCTTTCGCGATCCGAGTGGGTTTATTTTTACTCGGGGTGGCGAACTTTTTCGCCAGGTTAACAACTCCTATCAAAAGGAATTTGATAAATTAATTTCCTGTGGTCTTTTTGAGGACCTAACCACAAAGGGTAAGCTGGTGGGGCATACAGAGACATCGGATTCTCCCGCGGATGCTTCGCTGGCTTACAAGGTCATCCATCCGGAACCGATCCCGTTCATTTCTTATCCGTATGAATGGAGTTTTTCCCAACTCAAGGACGCGGCAATGATAACCCTTGAGGTTACCAAATTAGCCATCCAAAAAGGGATGATCCTTAAGGATGCCAGCGCGTACAACATCCAATTCATCAATGGCAGCCCGGTGTTGATTGATACGCTTTCCTTTGGTTTCTACAAGGAAGGCAAACCCTGGGAAGCTTACCGCCAATTTTGCCAGCACTTTTTGGCTCCTCTCGCATTAGCCTCTCTTGTTGATATTCGGCTGATCCAGTTGCTGCGGGTTCACATCGACGGTATTCCGTTGGACCTAGCCAGTGAATTATTGCCGCAGAAAACCCGCCTGGGGCTCTCGGGATTAGCGCTTCACATCCACATGCATGCAAGGGCGCAAAAGCAGTTTGCGGATAATACGACCGCAGCCAGCAGCGCCGTCGCCCTGGGGAAAGCAGCACTGCTTAACCTGCTCACAGGTCTTGAAAAGACTGTGGCATCCTTGAAGTGGGAGCCGAAAGGCACGGAGTGGGGTGATTACTACAACGTGACCAACTACACAGACGAGACTCTAAAACTCAAGGGAGAACTCGTGGGCAGCATGATCGAACAGGCAAACCCGAAATCGGTGTGGGACCTGGGCGCTAATAACGGGCTCTTCAGCCGTGAAGCTTCCAAACGCGGCATCGAAACCATTGCCAGTGACATTGACCCGGCTGCCGTAGAGAAAGACTACCTGGCGGTCAAGCAATTCGGCGAGAAGAATCTTCTGCCGCTGGTGATCGACCTCACTAATCCGAGCGCATCCATTGGGTGGGCGAACAGAGAACGAGACAGCCTGCTGGCACGCGGTCCGGTAGACCTGGTGATGGCGCTGGCGTTAATCCACCACCTGGCAATCTCCAACAATGTTCCCCTTGGCATGGTAGCCGAATTTTTAGCTGCTGCCGGCAGTTGGGCGGTTGTTGAGTTTGTCCCTAAAAGCGATTCCCAGGTTAAGCGCTTGCTTGCCACGCGCAAAGATATCTTCCCGGATTATAACGAAGAGGGATTTGAAAAAGCCTTCGGTGAAACCTTCAAGATGGTGAAAAAGGAACCGATCCAGGGGAGTGAACGGACGCTTTACCTGTTTAGGAAGAAATAGTTACGTGGTCTTTTGGCTGCTGATTACTGCCCTGGTGAGCGCTTCTGCCAGGGCTTTTGCTTGCTCCGGGGTAAGGTAGAGGTGGTTCTCATCGTGGCGGAAAACCTTTTCTTCTTCGATGCAGGACTCGATGATCTTCATGCAGATATTGTCGGTGTATCCGCCGTCATCTTTTTCGTAGAAAATCTCCACCTGCAGACTGTCGTCCAGTAAGTAAATGGGGTCCATAGTATACCTCCTGAACATCCACCTATAGTATAGAGGTATTGTGGGGGATTTTCAATTATTTTTTTGGATTGAACTGGAATAATAAAGAGCAGAGATCATCAACACCCAGGTCAGGTACTCCACCTCGATTAACATACTCAGGGAGATATTGCTCATTACAAGAAAAACCATACTGATCAGGGGAAAGAACCCGGTCATGGTCTTTTTGGTAAATGCAAGCTTAATGGATTTTATCTGGGCAAGGGGAATGAGTAACACCATGAGACCAGTGCCAACCAGACCGAGGTGAAGAAATATATCGATTAATCCGTTATCCCCAATTAACACGGGATAACGCCAGCCTAATTGGGATTGCAACTGCAATCTAAATTCCTGGAAGTTCCAAATTGCGCCAAAGCCATGCCCGAGTATCAACCGCCGGGGGATAAAATCCCGGAAAAGAATATTCCATAGTGGGACGCGCCCGGTAAGGGAGGTATTCCGGTTTAACAAACCAAAAATAAAATCAAGGTTGAACAAGACCAACAGCAGGATCAGGATCGCCGCCGAGCCAAGAATGATGTAGTGGATCAATTTTAATTTATGCTGAATTTTCGTCCAGAGGTAAAAAACCAGAGTGAGGATGAGCAGTGCCGCCAGCGTAAAGATGCCGCCTGCCGATCGGCTACCGACTGCCAGCACAAGGGAAGCAATAAAGAACAGGAAGTTTATGATAATTCCAGGCAAATTCATCTTGCGTGTAGATAGCAAACGGATCAAGAAGACTGTGCCAGCGATGGCCATGTAACTGCCGAGATAATTGCGGTGCCAGAAAATCCCACACCATGCGCCATTGTACGGCTGTATTTGCATGGTTCCCAATGATGGGAAGAGAAAAACCAGCAGGAGACTGGAGGTGACAATGACGGCAAAAAAAACTGCCAGTATGTCGATCCATTTTCCAAGGTTTGACCGGAATACCAGGAAAACGGTTGCGGCTGAAACAGCCACCAGGATCAGGGACTTGAAGAGCGTTAGCGCAGCGTCGAGTGACCAAATAGTGGAAGCAACCGCAAGGATCAGGAAAGGTATTGCCAGCCAGAGTTGTTTCCAGGAAGCAAGGTATTCCCGGGTCTGATGCGCAGCAATTAGTTCCCAGACGATCAATGCAATCACCAGACCCCAGAAAACCAATTCGAATCCCATGTCTCCAAAGCAGACCGCTGGTTTTTCATAAAGGGCGGAGATACAATTTACGCCGCGCAACCCAGATGCCCGGATTGACCAAAAGATCACCAGCAGTCCGGACAAGCTTAAAATCGCTGTCTTTCTGATCATAGGCAAAGAAAATTTCAAGGGTTTTGTGTTCATCAAAATGCCCCTCGGCCGATTAATACCACCCAGAGTGTTCGGAGAATGATTTGAAAATCCAGCCAGATCGAATAATTTTGGACATAATAAATATCATCTTCAGTGTGAAGGTGCATCATTTTGTCTGAACGGCCGGTAACCTGCCACCATCCTGTGATACCGGGCAGCACGGTCAGGCGTTTGCGCTGCCAGCGCTCATAATGTTCAACCAACCTGGGCAACTCGGGGCGCGGTCCAACGATCGACATTTCGCCGGCGAGCACGTTGACAAGTTGGGGTATTTCGTCCAGGCTCAGGCGGCGCAGGATCCTTCCGAGCTTGGTGACGCGCGGGTCATTGCGCACTTTATGAATCTCATCTTCGCCTTCATCCTCAGCCAATGTTGTCACATGAAGGTTTTCGGCATTCTTAACCATGGTGCGGAATTTATGAATCTTGAAAAGCCGCCCGTTCTGCCCGACACGATCCTGGTTAAAGAACACCGGGTATCCGTCGATGAGTAGAATGAGGATGCTTACAACGAGAATAAACGGAAGGGAGAGTATGAAAGTAATAGACGCGAAAACCAGGTCAAAACCTCGTTTGACCAACTGATCCAATTCACTTAATGCTGGAGCGCGCAGGTCCAACATGGGGATTCCTGAAAAATCTTCCACCTTGGTATCGGCAAATGAAAGATCCAAAAAATCGAGTCTCGCCCAGATATTTAACGGGAGGTCATCAAGTAATTTCAGCGCTGGTTTTATGGAATTGAATGAATCATAGGGAATACAAAAGATCAGATCAGTGATGCGGTTCTGCTGAACTTCAGACCTGATCAAAGCACCTGCACCTGTGTTGACCTCAGGATTAAAAGCCAGGAATTGTGAATACTGATTGTTCTCATTTCCGGTTTTTCGCAGGTCAGCGATAATCTTTTGACCTTGTTTAGGGTCGCCAACAACAAGAATTCTGTTGCTAGTGTTCAACTGTTCCTTGCGCAGCCTGAAGATCACCCGCGCGATCAAACGCCAGGCGATGCAAGACAGGAACGAAAGGAGAATGAAGGAAATAAATAGTGCACGAGATACATCGCGGTAGGTGAGGAATAGAATACCAGCCTGGCTGATAGCCGTTACCACCGAACCCAGGGTCACGCCTGCCAGCTCATCCACCACGCGCAGATACTTCTTGCCGTCGTAAATTGAAAAAGCTGAATAAACGATCAACCACATCAGCGGAAAGAGGAGGTAGAAACCGGGGAGTAACCACGGTGTGGATGGGATTTCCTTGACGAATGAAAGGGAGCTTAAATACGGGCGCAGCACGGTCATCCCCACCATGGAGCCTAAAACGATGAGCATGTCGATGACCATTGAGAAGATCGCAAAACTGATGGAAAAGCGTCTCAGCATAGTACCCTTAATTAATTGAACCCGTTGTCATTTTTTTAGCTATTGCCAAACCTGGTTCTTCGCCCTAAGATTCTCAAGAAGCCTTCATTGTCAAAACGGACAATCCTTAGCTGTTGGAGTACAAAGAAGAAAATAAAAATAACATTGTAAAGAGTATACCTTTTAAACAATCTGCGAAAATCCTGGGTAAGGCGGAAAAGCCATTCGAACCCACTCCTTTGAATCCAAATAGGAGCTTGCTTAATACGCCCACCAAAAAAATCAAACGTCGCTCCGGAAGGAATTAGAATGGATCCCCTAATTTTTTCAAGATGTTCTTGAATCCAGACATCCTGTTTTGGGGACCCCAGACCAATCCAGATAATATCGGGTGATAATGAATTGATCTGGCGACACAATTCCTCGTCTTCTACCGGAGTGAGTTCACGAAAGGGAGGAGAGTAAGAACCAATTATATTGATGCCCTCAAATTTCTCAGACAGAAAACGACCTATTTCGCCGGGTTCTTCTGGATACCCTCCATACAAAAAATATGAATATTTTTTTTCTTTAACACGGCTGCTTATTTCCAACATCAGATCAGGAGCGTAGAATCGGTCGCTTTTCTTATGATAAAAAGTTCTTGCCCAAAACAAGAATGGCATGCTATCGATACTCGCAAGATCCGCCGAGTTGTACATATCACGAAGTTTCTTATTTAACAATGCAGAAACGCAGATATGAACATTAATCACTGCAAATGCAAATGACCGCCTACTTTTGTCTTCTAACCAACCATCAATAATGGGATAACTGTCTGAGTAAGACAGGCATTTAATATTAATACCCAGGATATTCATTACAGGAAACATATCAATCCGTCACAGATTACAACCGCCACCCAAGATTTCAATTTTCGCCCTTGCCATCACGGATCATTCTTTCTGCCCATTGGTAGGTAAGGCGTAATCCTTCCTCGATTGACGTTGATGGTTTCCATCCGAGGATACTGGTGGCTTTTGAATAGTTGCCAGACCTTCCAACATCACCTTCAGGTTTGCTAGCATCAAACAAAATCGGGATTTCTTTCCCACTTATCTGCACGATAGTAGAAGCAAGATCTGCGACACTGGTTTCCACCCCTGAGCTTATTTGAATGACTCCCTTACCCATCCCATTTATGGGCAACCGTAGAATCGCATCAATTACGTCGCCAACAAAAATAAAATCCCTGGTTTGTTTTCCGGAACCCCAGACTAAGAATTGTTCTTCAGGAAAACTGATTGCTTTCCGGATCAGACTTGGAATGACCTGGGACCTTTGCTTTGCAATAATTGAGTTTGGTCCATAAACATTGTGTAGTCTTAGAATACCAATTTCGAAAGCTGAGTACCTCGAGAGCAATTGCAGCTCATACTCTCCTAATAATTTTGACCAGCCATAGGCTGACTCCGGGTCAGCCGGGTACACCTGGTCTTCAACCAGGGGCTTCCCTCCGGTTTTCATTTGAACTTTTTTGGGATAACTGCAGGCTGTCCCCAAATATATTACATTAGGGATGTTGGCTTCCTGGCATGCAGAAAAAATATTCGAATTGATAATCATATTTGATCGGAATATAAACGGTTCGTTGTGAAACACATAATCAATTCCTGCAACAATATCGGCGAGATGAAAAACAATATCGGGCTGTGTTTTTTTCAGGACCGCCCTGGCAATGCCGTAATCCATTAAATCTCCAAGGATGAATTGATCATCCATGGAGATCACCGGTTGACCATTTTCCTGAAGCAGATTGTCCTTCGAGCCTCTCCAGAGGTTATCAATGACAAACACTTGTGAATTCAGTGAGGTTAGTGCTTTTACAAGCCAGGAACCAATGAAACCTGCCCCACCCGTTACCAGGATCTTCTTTCCAGAATAGAAATTCCTGGCTGGGATGTTTTCAGAGGCCAGTTGATTAATTATCCTGCTAATGATCTTGTTTTCCATTGACACCTTCAACAGTACTTTACTTGAACAAGGAATAGTAATCTACTTTTTCGAAAACCGGGCAATTACCATCAACGGTTGCGTCCTTAATGGACCTGCCATTTTTTTGGAAGAAGTCCAACGCAATTGAAAAATCAATCTCTGACCTGACCAAATCGGGTGGCTGCCATTTAACACCCTTCGGAAAATAATTCGCATGAAAGTGACTCAAATCAGTTTCTTCGTGGCGCTCGACAGTGACACTTGGAATACCCTTTTCTGAGTATTTATGGTCCAACCCCACAATGAATACTTCAGAAAAACCCATGTAATACGCCAGTTGAAGTGCTACGAAGGTGACTGTCCCGCCAACAACTAATGGTTGTGAAATATCCTGTTGAAAATTATCCCTCAAAACCATTTTTGATTTGAGAAAAATGATTGAGTTATCGTTGCCGTCAAATAATGGGCGCCGGTTCCAATTCAGGAACTTTGGCATCTGTAACCCTGAAATTTCCTTGCCAAATTGCTCCAGAATTAATTCGTTAACACACAAAAAATATGAAGGGCGAAAACTTGAATCGTTGAAATGCAGATAGATCCGATTTAATCCAAATGAATACTCATTTTCCAGTAATTCAAGGTTGGTGAGTTTTATACTGGGGCCATTCGCAACAATAAAGCAACGTTTACCTTCATGAATATTATGGCACTTGAGGATATTTACTCGATTTTCTTTTGATCGTTCGCTGAGATTCCAGGAGATGAAATGCGGAATTTCCTTCCATCGATTCTTTACAGCAGACGCGACTCGGGTGAGGCTTAATTGCGAAACATCATATCGGTCAAATTTGGTCATCGTGTGTAAACTTTCATTTTAGGCATATGAAATAGTTTGAAGGGAAAATAATTTCTGAAAGCTTTAAATTAATTATCGATTGAATTATATTTTTATGGTGCGCATATTTTATAAGCATGTACTCATTTCTTTTTGGAAGAATTGATTTGAATATTATGGAACTTGATTGAATAAACTCTCTTTGTGTAAAACCTGCATGTGCACCTTTGTTATTTTCAAATTTCCCAATTATACGCATCCAATAATCAGTTAAGTTCCATTTGATTTTTTCAACAATTGTCGCTTTTTGGCTTGTTCCAAAATAGGAAAACAGCCTGTTTTTATTTGGAAATCCAATAAAAAGGGTGCCACCCGACTTGAGAACGCGGTGCAATTCCTTTAACGCACCTTCATAATCCATTACGTGCTCCAAAACATGGTAACAATAAATCATGGAAAAGGTATTATCCTGGAATCCCAGACACAGTAAATCTTGCCTGGCTAATAATAGTTTTTCATTGGCACCAGCTTGGTAGCTTAATTCTTGGCCAATATCTACTCCAAATGTATTTGTTTTGAATACCTCTGCTACAAATCGAGCTTCATCACCATTGCCTGTACCGGCGACCAATAAACAGTCATGAGAGTCAACAATATAATGTGCATCGATTATTTGCTTACAGTTACTTACTTCAATCAACTTTTTTTTCTTATCTACTTCATCAAGAGGAGAATAACCGGAGACTTGGTTGAAAAATTTGTTTCGTGCCATGATCAACTCATCTCCGGGGAGGATTCAATTTGTTTGTGCGGTAGGTCAATGTATATCTGACTGATTAAAAAGGAAAACACAAATATGAAAAGCTCTTGAAAATCCGGTTGGATCGAAGCCTCTAGCGTTCCGACTGATATGGTCAATAACAACATACAAAGCATTGCATAATCGTAGCCATTGAATCTCGTTGCGAGCCGTTGACAAACCCATACCAGCAGGCTAACAAATAAAGTAATTGTGATTAACAAACCCAGGTATCCAATATCAATTATTGTTTGCAGCCAGATGTTATGGAGTGAGGCATACTCACTTTTTACGATGCTTGTAAAAAGACAAACATAATTCCTGGAAACACCGGATGCGATCTGTCCCCGCAAACCATAACCGATAAGATGGATAGGTTTGAAATCTGAAAGCTCATCGAATCCCGCCTTCCAGATAATTGGCCGATTTGAAAGAACACCGCTTGCATTTTTATTGAACAAGTCACATTCATCTCGTATGGTTGTTGAGGATTCAGTTTTCGAATCCAATTCGGGACGATTTAGCCTGGACATCGGATCTTCAAGAAAACCGGGAATAAATGAAAACACGACCACGACTATTGCGGATAACAGAAAGGGCAGCCAGCGTGCAATTAAAAAATACCTCCAGCGAAGGAAGGCGATGAGCAACAAGATACAGGTAAAGGCGATCGCACCCCTGGAATCCACCAATAAAAGCGAAATTGCACTTGAAAGAATCATAAGAATGATCACAAGTTTTTCGAAGCGAGTGGCGGCGAACTTTAAGATAAGTACAAGTCCCAGTAAAGCTACTCCAACAAGTGACCCATAATAATTTATCCCCGTTGCCATGGGAAACAGCACCCGGTAAGTTTTAATCCCAATCATGGATAGGATTTGAGCGGGAAATTCAGTAAGGTAAATTGTATTAGGAGGAGTAATACCAACAAAATAAAAAATTATGTTGCACATGACGTAAAATCCTAAAGACAATACAATTGCTTTTTTAAGTTCCGACAGTCGGGATTGAAATGCTCCTATCCTGAATGCCAAGAAGAGGAATGTTCCCAGGATGACCAGGGTTAGTAGCTGACCTAAAGCAAAGAAAGTGTCATAGGAATAATCACGAAAAGCCGTTCGTAGGAAAGCGACCGACCAAACAAATAAGAATAAGCTGACCAGCAAGAGATAACTTTTATTCACTGGAATTATCGAATTGTGTCGCTTTAAATAAGCAACGTTGACAAGGACCGCCCAAAGGTATGGAATGATACCCAGGTAAAGGTAATTCAGATCTGTTCGATAACCCAAGGCAATGGGTAATCGCAATAAAGTGATACTGAGCACGATCAGCCAATAATTAAGCCTAAGAATGGAGTCTTCAGTGAATTGATTTTTCCGATTATTAACCATTGCGTCTTTCCTGGTTATTGGACTTTTTTCGATAATCCTGCTAGAAATTCATGGTCTTCAGGGTCTAATTTTTGCAGGAACAGGATGCCTGCAAAAACCCCGGCTGCTACCACTGCTTCAATTATGATACACACAAGCGGGTCTAAATGAAGCAAGGATTTGACCCCAAATACTGAAGCAAAGCAGGCGATCCCTGCAAATAAGCCCTTTACAAAACGCTTATCATAAGGCCACAAATTCAGGCGCTTTTTTACCCAGAACAACTCCACCAGGTATAAAAAGGATAGGCATAAAGAAGTAACAATCGCAGCTCCAGGTAAGCCTGTTCTTGGTACAAGAATCACCAGGAGGATGATATCAACAACAAGCGTGACGGCGGAGATTTTGAAAAGGAACCGCTGGTTTTCGGTCATGATCAGAAGTGGACTCACAGATCCGGTTGCCAGATTTACAATTTGACCGATCAACAAGATCAATAGGATGGTTGCGCCATCCTTGTAGGCATTTCCAAATATCAGGATCATAGACTCAGCCGGGGAGATGAGCAATACTGCCAGGATTGGAAGACTGAGATAAATCCCCCATTTGGTGCTGATCCGATACACCTCTTCTAATTTTCCTTTATCCCCCTGGTGGTAAAAGTGCGAAAACAACGGGACTGCGATCGGGCTTAATCCGGAAAGAATCACCGTTAGGATGGTGGAAATTTGGGAAACGGCTACGTAAATGCCGATTTCTTCAGCAGGAAGGAAAAAGCCTACAATGATCCTGTCAACCCAGAGGATGTAAACAGAGAAGGCGCCGCCCAGCATCGCAGGCAGCGAATATTTGAGCAATGTAGAGGTGGATACTCCCTGGCTGGCAGATGGCATTCGCAGCTCTGGAAAAATAACCCTGATCAATACCAGGCTAACCACAGCTGCGATCCCCAGGGATATTATTTCGGCAAGGACCATTCCAATTAGTCCTTGTTTGAGTATTAAAAGGGTGATAATTAAAAGAATCCCCAAAAGAGGTTGTCCAATGTCGTACAACCAGACAGAATACTTGATCCGTTGTGTCACCCTGGTTGCCGCAGCCGCCACTATAAGGAAGGAAAGCGGTGGAAATGCCAATGCAAACAGGCGGAAAACGGTAACCAACTCTGGCCGTTTATAAATGTTGACGGCGAGCCATGGTGAAATTAGAAAAAAAATCAACCCGAACAGAATACCTGAGCCTAATGAAATACCAAGAACCCTGCTAATTAGTGCCTTAAAGCCGGAGGGATTTTTTTGCCAGAACTTAGGAGCAAAGTGAAGAACGCCACGGTCCATGCCAAAATGAACGACTAGTGAAAAAAACCTGACCAGTGTCCAGCCAATGGCGTATAGCCCAAAAACTGAAGGTCCCAATACCCTGGCTACAATAATATTTCCCAGGACATTTAGAAAACGGCCGCCAATGGCACCGAAGAGTCCTGTCCTCGCGCCCGTTGCCAGCCCATGGATTTTCGGAAGGTTTACACCCTCACTGATTGGATCCATACTCAATCCTCGAACTTGAGAAAAATTAAATGAAGAGGTTTAAAACTCTTCATTATCCATCCAAAAGTATAGTTGAATTGCAGTGAAAATTCAAACAGGGATTATTTACTTCCCCAGCAGCCCTGCCATCTCTAGGGGGATTCCCTTTTCAGGTGTCAGAACCAATTGAATGGCACCGTATTCGCAGTGCGAAACACACACGCCGCAACCCATACAGGCAGCGATGTCAACCACGTTCACCCCCTCATTCACCGAGAGCGCATTGAACTGGCAAAACCCGTTGCAGTCGCCGCAACCGATGCACATATCCTCGTCCACCCGGGCGGTGTAGCCGGAGGACGCCAGCATGGGGGTGCCGTGTTGGTGCGCCTGCATGGCGCCGCAGCAGCAGGAGCAGCAGTTGCAGATGGCGTAAAAACGTTCCAGCACTGCTTCTTTAAAGAAGGCATGGTGCACATGCCCGCGTTTGTCTTCCGCTTCAAGGATCTCAACGGCTTCTGTGCTGGTTATCGCCCGCGAGCGCTCGGCGTGGTGTTCGAGGGTGAAACTGGCAAAGGGCTCACCCACTATCAGGCACACATCCAGGGGCAGGCAGGGGTTTTCGCGCGCCACCCGGCAGGGGCAATCCAGCGCCACGATATGGTCAGGGTGGTCGAGGACGATGGCGCGCGCCAATTGGTAGGGGATGACCTTTTCGAGGTCGCTAACGCAAATATTCTCCTTGACGCTGACCAGTTCCCTGGCGGTTTGGAGAGGGATTACTTTGCCGTGGTAGGTATCAGGAAAGGTGATCTTCCCTGGTTTTGACGGTACGGGCGGAAAGACCTTGTGCATGGCAGAGATGATTTTATCGCCAAACTTCCCCAACCGATTGGAGCCAGTGCCAGTGGCGATGTAAAAATAAGGAAAGCGCAAATAAAAATAGCCGTGGATCTTTTCTGCCAGCGGATACCCCTTGATGGCGTTGGCTCGCTTCCAAAAATCCCTGGTGGATGGTTTTATCATCATTGGGTAGTTCTCCTTATGATGCTTAACAACTTGTTATCCATTTGGTTTCGATAGGAATAAGCGGCTGGTCCAAATTTAGAGACTAACTTCCACAATAACATAATCGCGGATGAAATGTATTAAAACGCCGGGCGGATCTCTCCCACCGGGAGTTTCCGCCAATTGTGGATGGGGCGGGCTGCAAAGTTGGTGAGTTCTGCCATTTGCGCCTCATCCAACGCACCCAGCCGCCGCAGCACCTGGATGGCCGCCACCGGGCGGGCGCGCTCGGGGCTGGATTGGTCGCCATCAACAACCTTGATGGTGATGCCGTATGCCGGGCTGCCAACGCCGCATGCCCCGGGTTTGAGCGCCAGCGCCTGGTAACCTTCAGCCCCGCCCTTGGAGAGGATGCTGCCTTTTCCCGCGCACATGATGGCGGTATCAAATCCCTTCGGTCCAGCCACCATATCGGGGTAGGTTGTCATGGCAGAGTAGATCTCTCGTAGAGAAGCCTGGCGCGGCTGCGGCAGGCTCGCAGGATCCGCCAGCAGGGCAAAAGCGCGGGCAGCGTTATTCATTGGAATGGCGAAAACTGGAGCTGAACATCCGTCTGTGCCGAGGATGATCTGGTCTACAGGGATGCCTGTCATCTCAGAAAATGCCTGGAGGATGATCTGCTGCACAGGATGCAGAGGATTGATGTAATCGGCAGTGGCAAAGCCGCGCAGCAGCGCGTGAGCCAGCATGCCTGAGTGTTTCCCGGAACAATTGTGGCGCAGGGGTGAGTTGGGTTCGGAATTCTTTGTCATGCGAGCGGCTGTTTCGCGGTCTGCCGGGGGGTGCATTCCACAGAGCAGGTCCTCCGCGGTGACTCCAACCTTGCGCTGGATGCTCTCGATCACATGCAGGTGGGCATCTGTGCCGTGGTGCGACGCGCACATGATGGCGAGTTCCTGCTGAGTCAAGCCGAAATGTTCCATACCACCGCTCTCAACGAATGGCAGCGCCTGGAAGGGTTTAGCGGAAGATCGCAGGAATGTGACAGTCGCCGGGTCACCCAGGCTGAAAACGATATTGCCGGCGGCATCGCTGACAACCACCACACCGTAGTGGGTGGATTCTACAATGGCACCGCGGGTGAGTTCGACCAGGGGAACAGTTGTGCTTGGGGGCATGTAAACCTGCCTGTACTTGGGATGGATTTCAACTTCATTGTACCCGTTCCTTCTTCCAAGGAAGAGGACAAAAAAGCATACAAAATTCATACGAAGTTCATAACTTCTTCACAGGTCGCATTTATCCTTGACCTAAATTAAGGTTCAGGAGAAGAAAATGGAAGCTAAACGTACAGTTTCAACAAAGACACGCAATAACTGGATCCTGGATGCCGGTTTGTTTCTCGGCGCGATCATCGCCTCCATCTCAGGGATATATTTTCTCATCTTCCCGGACGGCGGATACATGGGCGGGAGGAATCCGTATTACGGCATCAAGATCATTTTTGACCGTACCGGTTGGGAATGGATTCATACCTGGTTGAGCCTGGGGATGGTTGTCATCGCTCTCATCCACATCGTCTTCCATTGGAAGTGGATCGTGAGCACAACGAAGCGCGTTGCCAGGGATACCTTCACCAGCAGGAAAAGCAATATGAACGCCAAAGGTTGGCAGAATGTGCTTGTGGATGGGCTGGTTGCGTTGAGCTTTCTAATTTGTGCCATCTCCGGAGTCTATTTTATTTTTGCCGGCGAGAGCCGCGGCGGTTTGGCAGCAGACCCGATGTTCCTCTTTTCCCGCACCATCTGGGACGTGATCCACACCTGGTCTTCAGTAGTGTTTATCAGCGGCGGCATCGTGCATTTTGCCATCCACTGGGGATGGGTTACCAAAGTCACGCGCAAAGTTTTCCGGCGTGTTTCGGGCAAGAGTTATGAAGGTGTTGTTGAACGGGTTGTATTCGAAAATTAATCAGCAAAATTAAAGGAGTTCATAATGATCAAGAAAATTTCAGGAATTGCATTATTGGTAGTGGTAGTTGGATTGTTGGTGTTCGGCGCGATCAACCGTACCTCGGCTGCGTTCGAAGAGGAAGCTGAAACTGCCGAAATCCGCGGCGGTAACAGTGGTTACGGCAGTGAAGGAGAATCCTCGGGGAGCGCTGAAGGACTCTCTGAGGAGCATGATGTGGTTACAACCCCGCTGGCCCTGATCCCTGCGGGTGAGTTGAACCAGGCAGAGACTGATGCCCTGTTGTTCATGTGGGAAGAAGAAAAACTGGCACGCGATGTCTACACCACTTTCGCTGCCGTGTGGACCAAACCATTATTCGGCAACATTGCCGCCAGCGAACAGTATCACATGGATTCTGTGAAGGAACTGCTTGACCGCTATGGGTTGGCTGCACCGACCAATGATGTTGCCGGTGTGTTTGCTAACGCGGAGTTACAAACCCTTTACACCCAACTTGTGGCACAGGGAAAACTCTCTGAGTTGGACGCGGTGAAAGCTGGAGCTGCTATCGAGGAAATCGATATCCTTGACCTGCAGGAACGCTTAGCCCAAACTGACCAGGCTGATATCCAATCGGTATTCAGTCTACTGCTAAGCGGATCTTATAACCACCTGAATTCGTTTGCGGCTAATTACTGGAATACCTCGGGGATCGTGTATGCCCCTCAGTATATAAGCCAGGCGGATTACGACACGATCGTCACCTCCACAACTTTTGGAACGCAGGGCGGTGGTCGCGGCAATGGCAGGAAGTAGAAGTAAAAGTTCACAATAAACTCAAGGAGCCGGGATTCACGGCTCCTTTTTTGATTGTCACGGGTTTATTGGCATAGGATAGAATAATCAGGTGGCAATGTTGTACGTAGAAAGGGTCACCTGACTTCATGAAAAGAGTTCATCTTCCCCTGGTTTTGCAGGCATTAACCGCAGCGTTATTATTTGGGGCGAGTGCGCCGTTGGCAAAGCTGCTGCTAGGTGAGGTCCAACCCATCCTGCTGGCGGGCTTGCTTTACCTCGGCAGCGGGCTGGGACTGTTGATTGTGAAAGCCTTTCAGTCATTCACGCGGAGATATGCTGATGCGGAAGCTGGATTAAAAGGGAAGGATTTTGGCTGGCTGACGGGTGCCATCCTGGCTGGCGGTGTCGCGGCGCCGATCATCCTGCTTATCAGCCTGGAGCGCACACCGGCTGCCACTGCCTCTTTGTTGTTAAATTTTGAGGTTGTCGCCACAACACTGATCGCGGTGCTGGCGTTCCGCGAGGCGGTTGGCAAAAAAGTGGTGCTGGCGATCTCATTGATCACGTTGGCCAGCATCCTGCTGTCGGTGGATGTGAAATCCAGTTGGGGCTTCTCGTTGGGAGCCCTTGGAATCCTGGCAGCCTGCGTACTGTGGGGGGTGGATAATAATTTCACGCGTAATATTTCCGCCAAAGATCCTATGACCATCACCCTTCTCAAAGGGTTTATAGGCGGTACTTTTTCTGTGGGTTTAGCGCTGCTTTTGGGGAATCGGCTGCCGCAGGTTGGCCTGGTTCTGGCGGCGCTGGCACTGGGGGCGTTTAGTTACGGGCTCAGCATTGTCCTCTTCATCCGTGCCATGCGGGGGATGGGGGCGGCGCGTACAAGCGCCCTCTTCAGTACCGCGCCGCTGGCAGGGTTCATTCTTTCCATGCTCATTTTCCGGGTGCTCCCGGTGTGGATCTTCCTGCCGGCGTTGGCGCTGGCGGCATTAGGTACCTGGTTGCTGGTCGATGAGCAGCACCAGCATGAACACGAGCACACCGCGGTTACGCATGAACACGCGCATTCGCATACAGATGGACATCATTCGCATAATCACGACGAAGAAGTAATTACAAAGCACTCGCATGAACATGTGCATCCGCTGCAAATTCATGATCATGCACACCTGCCGGATACCGACCACCGCCATGCCCACGAACAGGCAGGAAGTAACCGCGAAATCTAGTACCAACTCCCCCAATTAACAATAGTAATAAAGATTAGAGTATATTAATATACTTATAATACTGTGTAATACATAGTATAATGACGGCATGAATACACAAAACGAAAGTGAACAAGTTCTAAATCTCTCACAGGAACTGAGGCGTGGCATCCTGCCCCTGGCGGTTCTCAGCTTACTGAAAGAGAAGAAATACGGGTATGCCCTTATCGGAGACCTGGCTGCAGCCGGGATCGATATCGACCAGGGAACCTTATACCCGATGCTGCGCCGACTTGAGTCTCAGGCACTGCTTGAGAGCTCCTGGATCCTTGAGGAAGCCAGGCCGCGCAGGTACTACGTGATCAGTGAACAGGGCAGCAGGATATTGGAAATCCTTTCACAAGAATGGAAGAACCTGAATCAGTTGATGGAAAAATTATTGGGCAATAGCCCGAAGTAATTGGAGATAAGAATGAAC
>CAZSGL010000013.1:0-23481 GCA_964606265.1 uncultured Anaerolinea sp.
TCTCGTATTTTGCGCTGCGGATTCCCGCTAAAAGGGCATTGTGCTGCCCGTAATTGCGCATCAGGTTGATCCCGTGCACATCACTGTTATTTTCAGCCAGGCTGGAAATTACTTTCCAGGACTCATCTATGCTGCCATCATTCACCAGGATGATCTCGTATTCACTGCAGATCTGGGTCAAAGTTACCCTTAATCGCTCCACCAGGGCTGGCAGGGTTTTTTCAGCATAATACACCGGAACAACAACTGATATCGAAATTTTCTTTTTATCCATTGGTTTATTCACACCGCGTAAACTGGTTTAAGGTCTGAGTCATGCTTTTGTTGTTCTTTGATGCCTTAATTGTAGCCCATAATAAACGGAAAGCGCTATTTGCGCCGAAGGAAAAATCCAGAATTACATCGCTCCCCCACAATGGCATCCGCAATATAAAATGTCACTCGAAAATAATAGAAATTTTATGTTCAGGTATAATTGATAATCAATTGACAATTGCAAGCTTTTTATTATTCCCGATTGTTATTTACGTTTGAAAGATTTAATAACCACTACCTATCTTGATAGCACCTTAATTCCCTGCCAGAGATTTTATCATCCAAAAATTCATAATAATCAATAGGCTTTTATGAAGAAGACACTAGCATTTCTTACCTCTCGTTCCTCTATCCCTTGGGTGCTGCTGCTCTTGACCGTCATCAGTTTCGGGTTGACGATCCCCCTCCTGGGCTATTTCATGGATGACTGGTACCTCATCTGGTTCAAGCAAACTTTTGGCGCACTCGATTACCAGGCTTATTTTGCCCTCGACCGGCCTTTGATGGGCTACTTCTACATTGCAGCCAATGCATTACTCTTCAATTCCGAATCCCCGATAGTCTGGAACATTTTCGGCTTGCTCACCCGCTGGATGTGTACTCTGGCGCTTTGGCAGTTTCTCAATACGCTTTGGCCAAATAACCTAAAGCAAAACACGTGGGTGGCGCTTCTTGCGGCTGTTTTTCCGGGCTTTACCCAACATTGGATCATTGTTGTATACAGTTTCTTCTATACCTGCCTGGCAGGTTTGTTCTTTTCCTTCACCTTAATGATCCGTGCACTGCGTTTGAAGAAACACTTCTGGCTGAACTATATCCTTTCCGTTCTGATCGGTTTCTATTCTTTTGCAGCGGCTGAGTTTTATTTTGGATTGGAGCTTATCCGACCTCTCATTATCTGGTTCGCCCTGGCTGATTCGATCCCCGTACGCAGGCAGCGCTTTTGGGTCACTCTCAAGTATTGGTCCCCGTACCTGGTCATGTTCATTGCCTTTGGTATCTGGCGCATCTTCTTCTTTGAATCGATGAACCATGCGGTTTCCCTTTCCAGCCAGCTTTCCACCTCGTTGGGAGATGTCGTTATCAAGGGATTGGGAAAGATAATTAATGCTGTGGTGGATTCCACAATAAATGTATGGACCCAGGTCCTTGAACTCTCTAATTATCCCGCGTCGGGAAAAACTCCCTGGATGATCTTTATGCTGACACTGGTAGTTTTCCTGGTTCTGATTTGGTGGCTACCCGCCTTTTACAGGAAAAATCATCATGTTGATGTAGAAACAACCGACTCATGGTCAAGACAATCCTTTTGGCTGGGGTCTTTCTCGTTAATTGTGGCCGTATTACCCTTCTGGGCGGCTGATCTGGAAGTGAGCACAAGCTACCCATACGATCGTTTCATGCTTGCTTATTTGTTCGGCAGTTGCCTGATCATTGTCGGAATGATCAACCAGTTTGCCCGCAACCGTATCCTCCAGGTGGCTTTTCTCTCCATCCTTGTAGCGGCGGCTGTGGCTTTCCAGGTGAATAATTCAGTGCGTTATAAAAATCTATCAACTTACCAGGAGCAGTTGATCTGGCAGCTGGTCTGGCGTGCACCCAACATCACCCCAGGCACTACCTTTATTGCACATGATCTCCCATACATGGAGTTTTTGAGCGGTAACGCCATAACTTCACAGATTAACTGGATCTACTCTACTGAACAAGCCGATGAAAATCGCGGCATTAAGTATTATTTTCTCTTCCTCAACTCTCCCCAACAGGCAGCAATAGAGGAACTTTCACCAGACCATGACATTACATCACGCTTCCGAACCTACCAATTCACCGGCACAACTAATCAGATCCTGGCTGTCTCAGATAACAGTAGCGGTTGTTTACGCGTTTTGGATGCCGAACTGACACCCATCAATACAGTCGTCGATATCTATCCCAAATCCATGCTGGATGCGGTAAATCTTTCCAACTTAGATACTATTATCAATGCCGGAACACAAAAGACGCCCCCCGCCAACTTCTTTGGCAACGAGCCTGAGCATACCTGGTGCTATTACTTCGAAAAATCCGACCTGGCTCGTCAGTATTCTGACTATGAAGATTCTTATAATTTCATCAAAGAAGCCAATGCATTGTCGTTCTATCCATTGGATCTGACGGAATGGTACCCGTTCATCGATAGCGCACTCCACTTAGGTCATTTCGATGAAGCCGCGGAACTTTCTTCGCGAATCATCATCGATGGCTATCTGGTGCAAAACGGTGTGTGCAATACCTGGGCAAATTACCTGGAAAGCGTACACGACGATGCGGGACAGAGTGAAAAAGTCCTCGCCCAGCTCTCAAAGTTTGAATGTGATTGATCCAACATTCTAATATCTTTTACTCTCAAAGATTGCGTTTGTAAAAGTCTGTGCGCCTTAGGATAATCCCAACTGATGTCACCCCACAGGGACTCTCCCCCACCCTGGCTTTGCGTTATCTAATTATGAACAATGGCTACGCGAAATTTCTCGGGGCGCTCTTCAATGAATTTCTAAGACGGTGTTTCCTCTACCGCTCCAACCAGCGCCCGATATTTTCTGGGAACTTGAATTCCGCCAGTTTATCCAGCAGCCCCTGCGGAGTGGCGTCTTCCACATACAACTCCAGGTGCTCCTCGTAGATAAAATGATCCTTGTACGCGCGCTCCACCCAGGCGAAGAGCGCATCAAAATAGCCATTCGTGTTAAGAAACCCGCATGGTTTGCGGTGCAGTCCGATTTGTGACCAGGTGAGCACCTCAAAAGTCTCGTCCATTGTTCCATAGCCACCCGGCAAACACAAAAAGGCCTCCGCCAGGTTGTTCATGCGCGCCTTGCGTTGCTGAATATCCTCCACAATCTCCAGGCGTGTTAGTCCGCTGGTATAAATGAGCTGCGGGCTTTCCAACCCCCTGGGTACGATGCCGATAATTTCTCCCCCCTGCTGCAGTACCCCCTCAGCCATCGCTCCCATTAAACCCGTTCGTCCTCCACCATATACCAGCGTGACCTCGAGTTGTGCCAATCGAGTCCCAATCTCAAATGCTGCCTCATAATAATCGCTTGCCAACCCATCGGCTGAAGCGCAAAAAACACAAATGGATTTATAAGGATAAGACATGTGATTTCCTAGATGCGATAGGCTTTGGCATTAGTGGTTCGATTCGCTTGCTAACGGATTACCGTATGAAATAATTGCGTTTTAAATTTTAATTGTCAGACTATTATATCAAGAATACGTTTCCCACGTTTTCAACACTCAATTATGCAACAAATACGCCTCCCCTCTCGTATACTTAGTTGTATTTAAACCCCTTTTCCAGGAGTCGTTATGTCATCCATCCTTGAAGTGAAAGATTTGGTCAAGAAATACGGCGATTTTACTGCGGTCAACGGCATCAGCTTTGACATCAAGGAAGGTGAGATTTTCAGCCTCCTCGGACCCAACGGCGCCGGCAAAACAACCACCATTTCCGTCCTCTCCACTCTCTTCACCCCCACCAGCGGTGACGCCATTGTCTGTGGTCACTCGGTCAAACAGAATCCCATGGCTGTGCGTAATGCCATCGGTGTGGTACCGCAAGAGCTGGCTCTCTACGAAGACCTCACCGCTCGCGAAAACCTCAACTTCTGGGGGCAAATGTACGGCCTCTCGGGCAAAGAACTCAATACGCGCATCGACGAGGTGTTGGAACAAATCGGCTTGACCGATAAAGCCAAACAGCGCATAAAGACCTATTCCGGTGGAATGAAGCGCCGTGTCAATATCGGCGTGGGGTTGCTCCACAAACCGCGTATGCTCTTCATGGATGAGCCTACCGTGGGTATCGACCCGCAATCCCGCCGCGCTATCCTGGATTCGGTCAAGCAACTCAACCGCCAGGGCATGACGGTGCTCTACACCACCCATTACATGGAAGAAGCCCAGGAACTCTCCAACCGCGTCGGCATCATGGACCATGGGAAATTGATAGCCCTTGGGACTCAATCCGAGCTCACCCGCCAGGTTGGGCAGACCGATACGCTCATCCTGCATGTCAGCGAAACGGAAGACCCGCAGCCTTTGGCTGACGCTCTCAAAAACCTACCCGGTGTCACCCGCGCCGACGTGACCGATCACGAGGTCACCATCATCACCCCCGCCGCTGAGGAACTCCTCGCCCCCGCTGTCACGCGCGCCAACGAGCTTGGTATCAAGATCCACTCCATCGACATCCGCGAGCCCAACCTCGAAGCTGTCTTCCTGCATCTCACCGGACGCGCCTTGCGCGATTGAGGAGACAAATATGCGCAAATTCTTCCTTATCGCTCTCAAGGACCTCAAGTTGTCCTTCCGGGATGTCACAGCCCTGTTGATGATGCTTGCCGCTCCCTTTGCCCTCACCCTGGGCATGGGTGCAGTCACCGGGCACTTTTCCGGCGCTTCCAGCACCGGCCTCTCTGATATCTCTGTGATCATCGTCAACCAGGACGGCGGCGAACTTGCCGCGGCTATGGAAGACATGTTCGCATCCCCTGAACTGGCGGACCTCATCGCTCCCTCCACCAGCACCGACCCCGCCGACGCCCGCGCCAAGGTGGACTCGGATGATGCCGCTGTAATGATCCTCATCCCCGCTGGCTTTACTGCCTCGATCATCCCCACAGAGGGCACCCCTTCCACCAGTGATGTTGTGCAGGTCGAACTCTACACCAACCCCACCCGCACCAACAGTGTCGGTGTCGTCAAGACCATCCTAGAGCAGTTCCTCAGCCAGGTGGAAGTCGGGCGCATTGGCGGGCAGGTTGCTGTCACTGAACTGCTCATCAACGGTCTCATCACCCCTGACCAGGCTGCCGCGGTCGGGCAATCCGTCGGAGAGTCTCAAGCCACCTCCAGCAGCTCATCCATTATGCTCAAGCAGGTCACTGCCAGTGGCGAAGAGGTGAAATTTGACGTATTGGCTTACCTTGCCCCCGGCATGGCGCTCATGTTCCTCATGTTCACCGTCACCTACGGCGGGCGCTCACTTCTCGTTGAAGAGGCTGCCGGCACCCTGCCGCGCTTGCTCGTTTCCCCCACCACCAGCACCCAGATCCTTGCCGGCAAGATCTTCGGCATCTTCCTAACCGGGGTGGCGCAACTGCTCATTCTTATTGGCGGCACCACGCTCATGTTCCGCCTCAACTGGGGCAACCCACTCCCTGTCATACTGATGGTGCTTGCCTCCGTGCTGGGCGCTACCGGTTGGGGCGTGCTGCTCACTGCCCTCCTAAAAACGCCCGGGCAGGCCGGCGCTATTGGCTCCGCGGTGATGCTAATCTTCGGTATCCTCGGTGGCTCCTTCACCAATATGCAGCTCCTGCCCTCCGCGATCCAGTTTTTTGCCCGTATCACCCCAAATTACTGGGGTCTGCAGGGCTTCACCACCCTGGCCGCAGGTGGCAGCTTAATTGGCATCGTCACCCCGCTGCTCTGGCTCACAGGGATGTTCACACTGCTTTTTGGCATCGGCGTGGTCCTCTTCAGCCGGCGCGGGCTTGGGAAGAAATAGGAGGCTGCGATGCGAAAACTAATTGCCATAATATTCAAAGATACCCTTGTCCGCTTCACCAGTCCCGTTGAGTGGCTCTTCTTCCTTATCCTGCCTATGGTCTTCATGCTCCTTATCGGTGGCTCAACAGGTGCCCCCCCAGACCAGCGAGTAACGCTTTATTTTGTAGACGAAGCCCGTTCTCCGCTCTCGGCGTCCCTTCTGGGCGAGCTGGAAAAATCCACCTCCGTGCAAGCCATCAGCAAAGAACGAGCCATTGCCCTCACTGAATTTGACGAGCGCAAGGTGGTTGCGGTGCTGATTGTGCCGGCTGACTTCAGCCTTGCTACCCTGCAGTCCAACCGCGCCGAGCTGGAACTACGCCTGCTTCCTAATATGATGAATGCTGTCATCGCCCAGCAGGCGGTGCAAGCCGTACTCTGGCGTGTTTCCGGAAGTGTGGATATCGCTAATGCCAGCGTTGCCCAGGCAGAAAAGATCATCCCATTCTCTGATTACAATAAACGTGAAGCTTTCTTTGCGGCCTCGCTCGCCAAAGCCCAGGAACTGCAAGCCGCTGCTCCCGTGCGCCTGGTTGAGAATATCGGGCTCACACCAGATCAGATCCAGTACGATCCCAAGCTCAACAGTTCCGCCGGACAAATGCTCACCTGGGTCTTCATCCCCCTGGTCGGGCTTTCTGCCATGTTTGCATACGAACGCCAGAAGGGCACCTTACGCCGCCTCCTCACGACACCCACGCGCAAAACCACCTACCTCTTTGGCACCATCCTCGGGCAGGTGCTCACCGCTTTGCTGCAGCTTGCCATCCTCATCCTCTTCAGCGCCCTGGTCCTCAATGTTCATTGGGGTAACCTGCTTGCGCTAACACTGGTGTTGGTGGCATTCACCATTTGTGCATCCGCCCTCGGCACCATGGTCGGCACCTTCGTCAAATCCGAGGGGCAGGCCAACGGCATCTCCATCCTCATTGGCATGGTCATGGCCATGATGGGAGGCTGCTGGTACCCCATCGAGCTCTTCCCCCAAACCGTGCGCACAGCTGCCAAAGTGCTGCCCACTACCTGGGCCATGCAGGGTACCCTGGATGTCGCGCTGCGTGGTCAACCTGTCAGCGGCATCACCCTCGAGGTGCTGGTTCTCCTCGGTTTTGCTTTGGTTTTCTTTATTATCGGGGTATGGCGCTTCAAATTCGAATAGTGACATAAAAAAAGAAGCGGGAGAATTCTCCCGCTTCTTTGATTAATTTTAACCTGCTTTATGTATCGAAAATACCATCCTCAATTTCGATGCTGTTTTCGATCAGTTTTTTGATGAATTTAGGGCGTAATCCTGTCGCTTTGAGCGACCCCTGGACTATGCCATTTTGTACACCGGTCTGGTGAAACACAAAGATATCCTGCATTACGATTGTGTCGCTCTCCATTCCCTGTACCTCGGTTACCTGCGTTACCCGCCTGGTGCCATCCTTTAACCTGCCAAGGTGAACTACCAGCTCGATGGAAGAGGCGATCTGTTCACGGATTGCCTTTAGCGGGAGTTCTGTGCCTGCCATCAGTACCATTGTTTCAATACGCCGTAAACCGTCACGCGGGTTGTTTGAATGGATCGTGGTCATGGAACCATCGTGACCGGTGTTCATGGCTTGAAGCATATCCAGGGCTTCCCCGGAGCGGCATTCACCAACGAGGATTCGATCAGGTCGCATACGCAGCGCGTTCACTACCAACTGCCGAATGGTTACTTCGCCTTTACCCTCAATGTTTGGCGGGCGTTTCTCCAACCGCACTACGTGTACCTGGTTGAGCTGGAGTTCTGCGGTATCTTCAATGGTGATAATGCGTTCTCGAGATGGAATAAATGAGGACAATACATTTAATAAAGTCGTTTTACCGCTGCCCGTTCCACCTGAAACGACCAGGTTCACCCTGGCTTGTACACACGCCTTCAGAAAATTGGACAACTGTACCGTCAATGAACCGTTGGCGATCAGATCCTGCACGGTGAATGGTCGTGCAGCGAACTTGCGGATAGTGAGTATGGATCCATCCAGAGAAAGCGGGGGAATTGTTGCGTTAACGCGGTAACCGCTCGGAAGGCGCGCATCTACCATTGGTGAAGATTCGTCCACGCGGCGACCGATGGGAGATACGATTCTATCGATCACCCTGCGGAGATGAGCATCGCTTTCAAATTTTACATCTGTGCTTTCGATTAACCCATACCGCTCTACAAAAACCTCATCGTACCCATTAACCATGATCTCAGTAATATCCGGGTTGGAGAGTAGTGGCTCCAGGGGTCCATAACCCAAAATGTCATCCAGCACCCACTGCAGGATCTGCTCACGGGTGTTTACGTTCATGAGCATATTCTCCTGTACCACGACCTGCTCAAAGGATTTTTCGATCAATTTCTTCAGGTCCGTCACGTTCATCATAATATCGTTGTTGTTATTGGATAACAACTCTCTTTGAACAGCATCACGGATTATGAAATAATCCTTTTCAAGGTCCGCAGATTTTTTCTGGTTTTCTGCCATCTGTATAGGCAAATCTTTTTTCAACGCTGGTCGGTTATTGAACATGGTCTTCTCCTGGGCATAGCCGCATCATTGTAAACAATTCTCACTTTGTGATCGTCGGAATCTGCAAGTCCTGGCTGAAGGTTACGGTTACATTCTTGGACAAACTGTTGACACTTTGAATCGCGGCGATCGTTGATTTATTGTCATCCGCAAAAAACGCCAGGCAGCCGCCATCCGGAACTGTAATTTGGGTCACGTTGTAAACATCAGCAATATGGGTCATCGCCTCTACATACTTTTCGTAGGCACGCCGGTCATTTCCTGCCTCAACTTCCGCTTCAGCGGAATAAAACAATTGGGCGAATTCATCATTGATATCCAGGTGCGGATAAATATTGATCGTATCGAATGCATATTTGTAATAAGATACTGCATTCGTGTAATCGTCCACTTTTCCCAGGGTAGCGCCCAACCAGGTTTGGATGTCAAAAAGCTTGAATGGGTTGTCAGGGCGTTCCCAGGCAATGATCTCTGCCGCCTCAAAATTACTGCGCGCATCCAGGTACAACCCAACAGCGTAGTACTGCCTGCCCCGTGCCGCATGAGCTTCATACAATAGGATTTTGGCTTTGCCATTCGCGTAATTTTTATCGGCAGCCACCAGGCGTGTCAGGTTGTCAATTGCTGAGCCCCAGTCCATATTCACAAAATTTTGCAGACCAATTTGGTAGAGCTGAGCGTTTGCCAGTTGATTCTTGGAATATTGATCATTAGGAGACAGGTTTGATGCCCTGCTCAAGTAGGACACTGCCTTTCCGATCGAACTGACTGTTTGAGCTGAATCATTCATCAAAAGTGACGCTGTTTGAGAGTACTTCAGCACCAGTAAATTGCTGCTCACTTCTCTAAGGTTTTCGCGTTCATTGGTAAATGCCCTGCTCTGTGGGATCATCGCAACTGCCTTGCGATAATAGTCCTCTGCGTTCTCGATATCTTCGATGGTTGTAGAGTTGCTTTCCAGCATCTGGATGATCGCCCTCAGGTAACCATTCAACAACTGTTCCTTCATCAAGCCATCTTCCAGCTTGGGGTTGATCACCAGGGCTGCCTCGTAATTACTGATTACCGCATTCCAATCACTTTCGTCATAGGCTTTACGAGCCGCCTGGAATAACTCTTCAATGGAAATTTGATCTTCTGCATTAGCCAACTGCCGGGGAACATCCCACAAACCCTGGCGGGATTGTTCAATCTCGTTGAAAATTGTCAGCGCTTCGGTAAAATTGCCCGCATCAACCAGGGCTAAAGCGCTTTTGTACTTGGTTTCCAGTTCACCCAGAAGGCTGGCTTCATCCGTCAAAGATTGAATAAATTCATAATCGGGGTCTAGCTGAATTATCTTATCTATGACCTGCAGCGCCGGGCCTGGCTGACCGGAAAGCAGGAGTTCGCCAGCCTGCGCAGACAAGGCTTTTAATTGGATCTGATCCTGTTCCTTTTGTTGTGCTCCGAATTTATTACTGAGTAAAAAGAAGATTCCGGCAAATATTACCAGCATGAAAAAAATTAAGGCTATTGTAAAGATTGAGATCCTGACTGTTTGCCTGACTGTCTTTTTCTTTTGCTCGGATTCATGTTTGAGCGAGATATCTCTCAAAGAAAGTTGTACTTCAAGGTCCTTGGAATATTCCAGTAATATCTCAATGTCCGGATGCCTGGAAATAAGGCCGTCCAACAGCTCTTTGCAACGCTGCCAATCCCCTTTTTGATAGGCTTCATTAAATTCACTGAATTGAGGGTCCTTTTCGTTTAATTCTTTTAAAACACTCAGAGATCGGGTCTTTGAATTTAAGGAGTCCGAGGTCGGTTTTGAAAAATTACTGTTTGATTCCATACTCACCCAATAAATAGTTAATTGAATAAACTCGCCAGTGTCGGGATAACAGGTCCCAGGATAACAGCGATTAGTGCCGGGAAAATGAACAATGCCAACGGTACGATCATTTTTGCCGGAAGTTTGTTGGCAATTTCGCGTGCACGATATTGCCGGAGAATGCGCATTTGCACTGCCTGGCTGTGCAGCACTTCAGCATAACTCATGCCCATTTTCTCTGCCTGGATGATGATCCCGATGAAACTGGTAAGCTCATCCACTTTGAGCCGGTCTGCCAGGTTTTGAAGTGAGGTGGAGCGGGTGACTCCCATTTCCATTTCATGGATGGTGCGCTTTAATTCATCGCCCAATTTCGAGTGCCAATAGATCGAGATTTTTTGCAGGGATTGATCAAAGCCCATGCCTGCGCTGGCGCACACTGAGAGCATATCCAATGCATCTGGAAGCCCACGCCGTATTTCATCTTTAACCTTGCGCACACGACCGTTCAACCAATATTTTGGGAGAAGGAATGCGATTAAAACGATAAATGCACCAATGCTGAATGTAAAAAAATCAAGGGTTTTACTACTGGTCACAAACAAGATGGCAATTAATGTTCCCACAATGAACACCAGCACCTGGATTCCGAAATATCCGCCTGCCCTCAATCCTCCCGGATTTCCGGCAATCACAAGATCGTGATCCAACTTTGTTAGCTGTGTTTTTGGGGTCATGTTGGTAAAGAACCCTGCGATCTTGGAAAAGAATGGTGGGAATATTCGTTGAAACAGGGATCCTGAGATCTCCCTGGGCATTATTTTTGCCAGAAGTACGCTGGAGGTCAATCCTTGTTTTGGGGTAACGTAATGCTCCAGTCTGGAGGTCACCTTGTTCTTCGATTTCAGGTATCTTGAGATTCCAATAAATAGAATGATCAAGCCCAGCAAAGCCACTGCCAGTGTTCCAATTACAAGGGTCACCAGGGTTGAATCCACGTTAGTTAACATATTTTTCCTGTCCTATACCTTGATCGTTGCTATTCTGCGAATCCAGATGTTCCCGATGACAATTCCAATCAAGGCTGCTGCAAATATTACCTGCACAAGGAATGAATTCAACACGGATTGGAAATAATCGGGGGTTAGGAAGAATATTACAATGCCGGCAATAAATGGCAGGAATGATAAGAAGTTGCCAACATAACGGGCATAAGATGTCAGCGAACGCACTTCGCTGGAGAGTTGCATCCGGTCTCTAATGGTATCAATTGTAGACTCGAGCACAGTGGAAAGGTTCCCACCCACCTGCGCATTAATGATGATGGCGGTGACAACAATGTGCAGGTCGTCGTTTTCCATCCGTTCAGCCAGGTTCGTCAGCGCTTGTTCCAGCGGGAAACCAAAACGAACCTCTCGCAACACCCTACTGAATTCTTCTGAAGATGGTGCCGGCATTTCTTTTAACGCCAGGTCAAGGGATTGAGGCAGGCTGTAACCAGCCTGTACTGCTCCCTTGATCATGATCAATACATCCATTAATTGGCGGTGGAATTTGTTTTGGCGTTCAACAATCGAACGTTCCAATACCACTGGCGGGAGAAAAATCATCAAGATACTCAAGAACAAACCTGCCAGAATGCTGTGCATGGATAGCCAGCCCACCACCAATCCCAGGACCGCAGCGAAGATCCTGATTACGATAAACTCAACATCCGTAATTGGCCAATAAGCGCTGGAAATCTTGACCTGCAGTTGTTCTGAGGATAAACCGATTAGTACTTTATTTAACCAGGATCTGAATTTCTCAAATCCTGTTGCCAGTACTTCTGTTGAACCATTCAGTGAGGTTGGGCTCTCGGATCGGGAAACCTCCGGACGCACAAAAGTGGAAATTCGTCCTTGTACAGAAGATCCGGGGCCATGGCGGTTTATCCATCCGATGATCAGGACGATTCCCACCAACGATAACAGGAGGATTACAGAGAGGAGAATTGTGATCGTGAAATCGCTCAAGATGATACCCCTTGTATGCTCACCCTAGTTTTGAAGATTTTGATAACGCATCCGAAGAAAGCGCAGTTGCTTTTTGAGCGTATTCAACTTTGGATTGTTGAATGATGTTCTGCACACCCTTGGCAATATCCTTAATGGCGTTGCTGATCGGGTGGTGTGGATTCTTCAGGATGATGGGAACACCTTCGTTGAGGCAGCTTAATGCCAAATTTTCATCCGCAGGGATGCGGCCAAATATTTTCATTTTTAATATGTTTTCAATCTCTTCCCTTTTTACGTCTGCTTTCCTACCGGTCAGGTTGAGGATCAGCATTGTTTTTTCAGGAGGATAAGCAAGTGATTTTGCCACCTCCATGAATTGCCGCACATCACGCAGCGAGGCGAGGTCAGGATTCAACACCAAAAAGATCTTGTCTGACGAGTCCATATAGGTAACAGTATTATCGCTTAGATAACTTCCGCCATCGATGATCACATTCGGAAAGACAGTTTGCAAGGTTTGCAGCATCTTATAGACATCGTCTGGTCTGATCCCCTGTGCCTCTGCGATTGAGTTCGGGCTCGGCAGCACATACACTCCTGAAATGTGTTTCACCGCCACCTGTTTTACCAGGTGCGGATCGAGCTGCCCAACATGCGCCAACAGGTCGGTAATCGAGTTTCCCGTACGGAGGTTTAAACACAAAGCCACATGCCCAAACAGATGTTTTCCATCAATGAGAAGCACATCTTCTTTTAGTTGTTGATGAAGGGCAATCGCCAGGTTGATGGCAATTGTGCTGGTTCCTGCTCCACCTTTTGGGCTGAAAACCGTAAAAGTGTTGCGCGGGCGCATGGCCGAATCGTTCGCGGCAGGTTGGGGAACCGCGTGATTGCGGGACATCAACTCTACTACGCGGCGGATGGTGTTAAGCAGGTTTTCCTGCTTGAATGGTGTCACCAGGAAGGCACGCGCGCCTGAAAGGATGATGCGCTCAGAGTTCACCATCTCATTTTCAGGCAGGATCACGATCAAGGCGCTGCCCGGGTATGCAGTGGTGATCTTATCTACCAGGTCAAAAAAACCTTTCTTTTGATACACATAATCCAATAGGATCACGTCAGGTGATTTAATGGCGAGCTCGATCACAAGATCTTTTCCATCGGGAATGGGTTCGACCCATTCCATGTCCGCTTGCGCGTTGATCACGACCCGGACTGAATCCGTGATTAATGGATCATTGGAAATGACCAGTATTCGTTTTTTATCGGTGGTCAATGGCATCATATCCCTTTCACAATTCCCTATGGCAGGATTTCCAATCCATAGAATTCAATAATGTATTCTTCGGTTACCGGCGTCAACTCGAACTGGATGGTACTGGTTGGTGATCGCAGGACGATATCAAAAATTGCATCGGTGTCTTTGAGGTGTTTCAACACCAGGGCATCCTGGGGGATCAGAGCCAACAGGTAAGAAACCGTCCTGGTGGAAGTGACAGAAACTTCACCAGTATTCTCGCCCTGCAGCACAGGGGTTTCGGTTTCAACAACCTCCAGAACCAGGGCAGTCACTCCAACCTTCTGGAAGGCGTCCACTGTAAAGGTCCGTTCAACCGGCTCCTCTGGCGTTCCATCTGTGGTTGTCGTCGTTGTTGTAGAATCCGGCACAGTCTTGATTTTTTGCTTGAACGTGGCGAAAATATCAATAATGTCGCCACGTTTGATGATGTTATTACGACTGATCAGGTCACCTGCCGGGAAGGCCATCAATACATGTTCGTCGCTGAGGATGAACGCCAAATCGTGGTTGGAATTGGTGGGATTGGCCAGGTTGGTCGCCAGCAGGATCTCCCCTGAAACCAGGTCTGTTTTGGTGAATGTGCCAATGGCGTCTTCCAATGCCACAATTGCGCCTCTCGGGGCAAGTTCCACGGGAACCTGGCTCAATTTCACATCCGCACCGGTGAGCTGGTCGCCCAGGAAGAGATCGCGCGTCACAACCACCACCTGCGTTTTGACTACATCCTCCTGGTTTGCCGTGCGCACTGGTCCTCCATTAATGCGTTGGTACAGGAGGATCCCAACAAACACCGCGATACCAACCAGAACGATCCCTGCCATGATAACCCAAAAAGACTTCATTCGATTAGTCAATGTAACCTCCCTGCAAAAGATGAATTAGAAATGATTATCTGGTTAATGAAACAATATAATTCCCCAGGTCAACTCCGCCTGGTTCTACCTCGCCTTCAGAAAACGGGTAACCTCTGACGAAATAACCTTCTACAGTATTGGTATTGGCTTTAATACTCGGATTAAGAGAACGCGCCATATTAAATGCCGGGCAGCCATTCCCGCTTTTATGAACACAAGTAATATAAAAAGGCGCAAAACCCACAATATGGAAAAGCGGGGTTGCCGGGTTACCTAAAACTACCCTTTCAACATCACCTGGTTCAAGTGGCAGTCCCGGAGAAGCTGAAGCATGTGCATTAGCTTCACAAGTTGCATCGTCTTCCGGGAGGTCTTCACAAATCCAATTAAAGACCGGAAGCCAGACAATATCACCAATTCGGGTTTCCAGTGATGTATAAACAGGGGTTTTGTTGCCGTCGATCACACTCAACCACGTATGAATATAGATCGGTTCATCAACTCCGTCTTCAATCCAGCCTGTTAAATTCGGTGTACCGCTGCTTTCGCCGGTCAGGTTCAACCAGCCGCGGTTACCGCCAGTTTCCAGTTCAGGTCGTCCATCATCATTAAAATCACAATCAACATCCACGCCGCAAACCTTGTCAGAATCCATAATGATGTAAATACTATTGCTGAAACTGGCAAATAGATTAGTGCTGATGTCGTCTTCCGAAGGACTCCAGTCATCAACGATCGGTTTGACCTGGGTTGGCCAATCCAATGTTACGTATTCACAGTCTTCACTCATCGATCCCCCTCCGCCAAAAGGCGGACGGCAGGACCAGGCAATTGGCAGCACCGTATGCGAAGCTGGATTAAAACAACCCGCTGCTGCAACAGCCCCGGAGGTCAAGTTATTTTGGTTGAAAATCCTGGCAAAGAAGGAGGGTTTCGTCCAAAGGACGTTTACAATTACCTCGCCCTTTTCAACTTCGGCGTATGACACTTCAGCGGTTGCCGAGGAGGCACCGTTTTGTGCTACCGCGTAATCTATTGCTGCGAGTCTTGCTGCGTTTTCTCCGTTGCCCATGCACAACTCGCGCGCACCCGCCAGGGCACCTGCGTCCGCAGCGTTTTGCGCGGTGCGCCGGTTAAGCATCAACGCTCCTCCATCCAGCAGCAGCGCCACCATCATGATCAAAACTGCCAGGGAGATCACCACAAGTGGAATTACCTGGGCATTTTCTCTTTCCTGACAAAACGAATGGTTTTTCATGGGCTTTCTCCTTAATAACTACCTGGCAATTCCTGCAATCCGCATCGTGGATTGGGTGATAATGGGTATACCTGTCTGGGTGCCAAAGATCTGTTTGATCCCCGGTGTAATTGGGGTAAACATGTAGGTGACTGTTATTGAAACGCTTTCGCGTCTATTGTGTTCATCCATATTCACAACAACATCAACGTCAACATCAGAAGGATTGAATCCAAAGGAAAACTCTTTCACTTTTTCTTGTAACATTAGATAATTATCATTAAATGCCACATCATTGATGGTTTCTTTGTGCACGATTGCATATCGCGTTGCCTCGCGTACAGAATTGGAAAGCGAGGAGAAGTAAAACACTGCCCGTCCAAGGTCCAAAAACCCTGTGACCAGCAGAAACAGAATCGGGAAGACTAACGCGAACTCAACCAGTGATTGACCGGCGTATTTTTTGTGCTTTCTCATTGTGCCACCATCCTGGCTGTACTTACTAAAGGCATCGGGTCGTCCATCAAGCCAAACTGAGCCAGAATGCCCCCAAAGATCAAATCCACTTCCTTGGTCACTTGCACAGTTACAGGGTTTCCCATTGTGCAGCATCCCGTAATGACCACCTCACTCGCGCCTACCGTTACACCTGAGCTATCGGCTTCATTAGCAATGATTTCCAGCGTTCCCATATAGCATAAGGTGGGATCTGCAACATCGCAGTTAGTCTGGTCATCCGGGTTCCTGGAGATGTAATTTGCTCCCTCCCGCGCTGCATTCGTTGTAACGATCTTGGTAAAGAACATCCTGCCAAAATCCATCGCACCAAGGATTAAAAGCAAAAGCAATGGAAGCACCAGGATCAGTTCCATAATGGCTTGACCATGTCTTTTGTGATGCATAGATTCCGATATCATTAATACTTCGCCTATCTTATGTCCCCCTGTTATATGGTAATACGTTCTTCAACACTAGTTGTTTCAAAGTAAATTTCTATGCGGGTCGCCAACCAGATTGAAGGCTTATACCAATAACCAAGGACAAAAACCAACTCTTCGATGGTTTTAATAAAATATGTTTCTTAATTGGATAGTATACCTCTTTTTTATTGACACTTCAATCAAAAAATGATACAAACTCTTTATCAACTTAGATTGGGGTTAAAATGAGCACATCAAGAACAGCTAGTCAAAACAATGAGATCTCCGAATTGCTTTCAAATTTAGCTTATGTTGCGGAACTTAAGGAATGGGATAACCGTGCTCACCTTTTACGTATCCGCTCATACTCCCTCCTTCTAGGGATGGAAATCGGGTTGTCCAAATCGGAGAGTGAAGTGATTGCCGCCGCCAGCATGCTGCATGATGTTGGCAAATGCCTGACCCCGGTCGAACTTCTCAAACGCCTCGGTAATTATGAGCCCGCCGAGTGGAAAACGATCGAGAAACACACCCTTGATGGCTCACAAATCCTGGGCAATTCCAATATCCTTGAAGTACAAACCGGTGCGATTATAGCCGAAGCTCATCATGAAAGATGGAACGGGACCGGTTACCCGTTTCACCGCCAGGGTGAAAACATCCCTTTGGCGGCGCGTATCTGCGCCGTGGCAGACGTTTTTGATGCTCTCACCACCCCGCGGCCTTACAAACAAGCCATCAGCCCGGAAGATGCCAGGCAGATGATCGAAAATTCCAGTGGCGTCCTTTTTGACCCACTGATAGTCGGCGCATTCTCCACAATTTACAGACCTCTGCTTAAAATAATGCAAACTCCCTGATCACTCAGGGAGTAATTTTATTAAAGTACCGCCGTCTATGGCGGGAAATTGTAGTATTTGGCGGTGATCTGGTTGGCGTATGTCAAACCGCGGATACATAATTCGCCTGACACCCGAGAAGAAATGTCTGCCCAGCTCATCGGTCCCTGTACAGCCTTAAACGTTCTGGCAACAGTGTCAAACACACACTTGGAACCAGCGTTGTAATCCATCAATGTCAGCTTCCAAATTGTTGGGTAATCCACCGCGTTGCTGGAGAACCAGCCGGTGGCATTATAGATCAATTGAGCAGTCTGGTAGCAATACCCCAAAACCACTTCCGCCAGGATATCCACGCTGCGCGTCGCGCGCGCCACATCAATGCCGTATTGGCAGGTTGGGCAGGTGGCGATCAGCGAGCTGAGGATGCCTTCTGCAATCGAATAGTCATACGCGCAGGCAAAACCTGAGCCAGCGGGGCACACTTTCTCCCGCAGGTCGAGGTTCCATTCAAGAGCGTTTCGCATGCCGATATTGGTGACATGCCCGTAACCGAAGTGCGTCTGTGTGTATGTGGATGGCCAGAACTGGCTTTCCTGCCGGATCAACTGCTTGAGCAGCACCGGAGGTACGCCCACATTCTTCCAGGCATCTAAGATCGCCTGGTCAAGGATATTTTGAAGGTAAATCACCGTCGGCTGCGCCACAGACATACCGCAGGCATTGGCATATCCATTCAGCGTTAAACCGCCAGAGGGACAGGTGGAGGCGTCTACCACGCCGTTGGCGATCAACTCACCAGCCAGGAAGAAGTAGTTTTCCTCGGTGTGCAGTTCACTGGCACTCGCAGGCACATAGATCCAGTGCAATTCTGATTCAGGGATATCCACGCGGTTCAAGCAGGAAGAGATGCCCTGCCCCTGCACTTCAGTGACAGAGGAGGAGAACAACGTCATGACACCATAGGCGCTTAAAGCCAAAAGGGTGACAACTAAAAATGTCACCAAAACCTTGGGCAGCCAATGAAGTCTTTTATGCACGCAAACCTTCCCCTTGGTTTTCAGGTTTGGAATTGAGAGTGATGTACGCTGCAATGATTCCGCCCAAAAGATTTCGCGTAATGATAGCCCATTATAACAAAAAATGAGGCGGATAGTTCAACCATTTTTCAGGAATGAAATCCTTTTGAGGCTTAATACCCCGGAGTGTTATATAATCAACTCTCAAGCTTGTTCCAAAACTAAATTTACTCATGGAGGAGTGATGGCACTGCAGGAATCTCAATTCATAACCAAAGACGGACTCACCCTGTTCACCCGGGCATGGATGACGGAAAAACAACCCAAAGCGCTGGTGGTCATTGTGCACGGCATCGGCGAACATAGCGGCCGCTATAATCACGTTGCGCAGATGTTTAATGGCTATGGGCTGCACGTGTTCTCCTATGACCAGCGCGGGCACGGCAAATCCCAGGGTCCCCGGGGACACACGCCCTCCAACCAGCACCTCATGGATGACCTCACCCTCGCCATCCAACAAGCCCGTCAGCTCGCAGGTCAGGAGCTGCCGCTCTTCCTTTACGGTCACAGTATGGGCGGCCTGGAAGTGCTCTACTACGGGCTGCAAAATACAAGTGGTGTAAAAGGCTACATTGCCACCGGCCCCTCAATTAAGATTGCCTCCACCGATCCATTAAAGATCTTCCTTGCCAAGACGTTAAACCCGATTCTACCAAAGTTCACCTTGCCCACCGGCTTGGACGTGACCGCCATCTCGCGCGACCCCAAAGTGATCAAAGATTACCAGAATGACCCCCTGGTGCATGGCCTTGCCAGTACCCGCCTCGGTATGTTCATTATTGGCGGAGCAGAAGAAGTGCTCAAAAAGGCTTCCTCCTGGAATCATCCGCTGCTGCTGATGCACGGCACTGAAGACCGCCTGGGGATCATCTCCGGCTCACGGGAATTCTTTGCCAAACTCAGCGGTGATGTTACCTTCAAACCCTGGAAGGGTATGTATCATGAACTCCATAATGAACCGGAATGGATGCAGGTAATCCGCAGCATGGCAGATTGGATGCTGGAACGCGTCTAGTTCTGGCTTCTGGTTCCCCCCACGAACAAATACAGGCTGGAGTGATCCAGCCTGTATCTTTTCTTTTGTCTTTTTGCCTTGGTGACTCTGCTAATGTAATAGTAGGGGCGATTCATGAATCGCCTCTACAGAATTAACGCGATCCATCACGCTACGGCAGGTCGGCAAACACCTCGGCAGGGGCAAATACCACACCCACCATACTGGGACCAACATGCGCCCCCAGCACAAGGCTCAGCAATCCGGTCGGCTGCCAATCACACTTGAAGCGCGTGTTAATCTCGTCCATCAACAAGCGTGCACCTTCAGGGTTGAAGGAGTGCAGCACCTGCGTGCGCAATTTGGTACCCGCGCTCATGGATTTGGAGACGTAATCTCCCAGCCCGCGGATGGCGCGCCCGAATGACGCTGCCTGACCGTGGTTGACGTAGGTACCGCGCACCTTTTCAACGCCGATCATGGGCTTGATGTGCAGCACAGAAGCGATCAGCCCTTTCATGTGGCTGATGCGTCCGCCGTTAATGAGGTATTTCAGTTCCTTCAGTGTGTAGATGACATCGGTAGCCTTGTTGATTTGCTCCAGTTTGGCCAGGATACGCTCCAGTGACCAGCCGGCGGCTGCAGCGCGGGCAGCGGCTTCCACCTGCCACCCCGAAGGAGCGGAAAGTGTTTTGGTATCCACCACAGTGATATGGGCTTCTGGCACCAGCTTGGCTCCAGCGCGCGCGCTGTCTGAGGTGCCGCTCAATCCGGAGGAGATGTGAATGGAAAGGATATCCTTGTCGGTGCGCGAAATCTCGCGGTAAAGGGTCGCAAAATCACCTGCTGAAGGCTGCGAAGTGGTCGGCATTGCATCAGAGGCTTCCAACAACGGGTAAAACTCTTCAGGCTTCAGATCCACACCCTCTTTGTATTGCTTACCATTAAGTGCGACAACCAACGGAATGATGTGGATGTTCCACTGTCTGCGCTGCTCTTCGGTTACCTGTAAATCTGTTCCGCTGTCGGTGACTATTTGCACGTGATACTCCTTAAATAATTATAGTTTCGTACCCGTCGATACCATTGAATCTTACATTTAAGTGGTTGTTTTGGGATGTGTCCGCGGTGGGAAATCCTGATATGCCCTTGGATAGATTTTCCAAGGTATTTCTAAAACACACCTGCTGGCTCGATCAATGCGGGAAGAGCAGCTCACCGGCGAACATGATGATCCAGAACGCCCCTGAGAGCAGCGCCGGGATGAACCCCAGCCACACCACCCAGGAGCGCTCACCCTTGCGCAGCGCCAGGATGCCCACCACAATGGCTGCCGCGCACACGATTAGCGAAAAGATGCCCAGGTTCAGGCCGAACGCCCCGCTGGCTCCCTCGGTGAACATGCGCGACAATAACGGGCGGATGACCGCGGTGAAGAAGGCAAGGAATGGTCCGGCTAACAGTGTGGCTAACCCCAGCCCCATCGCCCACCAGGCGGTTTTGGTCTTCGGTTTTTCATTAAAGGTGCTAATAATTTGTGTTTTCATGTCCCTCTCCTCCACTGGGGCAATAACCTTCCGCCGCAAACCCACTCTGGACCTGTTTTTTACTGGGCAAACACATCACTCAATATCATCAAACCCCAAACGACGATAGTTAGGGTTGCCAGGGTCAACCCCATCCATAACGCCCAGGAGCGTTCGCCTTTGCGCAAGGCGATGATGCCTGTGACAACCGCCGCCACTCCAACCAGCAGGGAGATTATCCCCAAACTCACACCCAGTGCTTGACTTTTTTCATCAGTGAGTTCGATTGCGAACGCCGGCAATATCACCGCTGTGAGAATGCTCATAAGGGGTACACCTATCAGTGTAGCTAACCCCAACCCCATCGCCCACCAGGCAATTGTGGTCTTTGGTTTTTCTTTGAACGTACTGATGCTGGGAGTTTTCATATTTTTATCCTACAACTTTCCACACCTGTTGTCTATACCAGTTTCGGCAGTCGTGCGCTGTAGACCACCGTCTCCAGCGAGCGCTTTAGCAAACCCCCTTGCGCGTAAAAAGCAAAGAGTGCACCCAGTTCCGCTGCCGCCTGCAGGTAGCCCTCACTGCCCGCCTCGGGCGCCAGGCTGGAATTGAGCAGCGCGCGAATGAAGGTCTCGCGCCCGCACTGGTAGGAATTCGCAAAGCGCGCTGTGCGCATCTCCATCCCCTCGAACAACTGCACAATGCGCAGCGGCGGCTCGGCAGCCCTGCCAATACTCACAAAGTAACGCAGACACACGTCCTCAACAGCGCGCTCAAGGTCATTGGCGTCCTCCACCGCGCGGTTTTCCGCCACTGCCATCCAGCCGCCGGGTTTGAGAACCCGCAGGAATTCAGCACGCGCCAGCTCGATCTGGAACCAGTGCAGCGCCTGCCCCACCGTCAGCGCGTCCATGCTGGCGTCCGCCAGCGGGAGGTACTCTGCCTGCCCCGGCAGGCTGATGAAGTTGGTATCGCCCCCCAGCTCGGCTTCTGCCACAACGCGCATCTCGGCATTGGGTTCCACCGCATACACGCGGCAGCCGCTCTGCAGCAGCAGGCGAGTGAGGAATCCCGTACCCGCGCCAACATCCGCGACAACTGTCGAAGCCGCCAGTCCGTATGCCTCGCGCAGGTAATCCAGCAGCGCCGGCGCATAACCCCAGCGATTCTTGTAATCGCCGGCGCGGCTGCTGAAACGTTTCAGTGGTTGAAGATCCTCAAACCTTGCTGTCATCAATGCCTCTCTGTATCCCGTTTTCAAGTTTTTCGTACATTAGATTATGCGTCATTTTCGGGTGCTTTTCACGCAAGATCAATCTGCGCCAGTATAATACAACCTGTTCGTTCACTTCCGTTCCAAAGAGCTTGTATGGAAACCACGACCAAAAAAACCAACGCGTTCTCCTTCCTCACGCCGCTGCTGATCGTCTTCATGGTGGCGATGATCCTGGCTAACCTGGGCGGCGGCATGTACGGCTCGCTCGAGAGCCTCTACCTGGAGGAACTGGGCGCATCCATCACCCAGATCGGGCTGTTCTTCACCCTGGCGCAGATCATGCCGCTGCTGCTGCAAATTTTAGGCGGGTGGATCTCCGATTCGCTGGGGCGCTTGCGCGCCATTGCCATCGGCAGCATCTTCGGCACGGTGGCGCAGATCATCCTCGTCCTCTCGCAGTCGTGGGGCATGGTGCTGCTCTCCAGCGTGGTGGGTGCCGGCGCGCGTTCGCTGGTCGGTCCCAGTTTTGACGCCTTCATCGCGGAACACTCCGAGGAGCACAACCGCGCGCGGGTATACGGTGTTACCCAGACCCTCTTTGGCATCGTTTCGGTCATTGGTCCGCCCCTCGGCGGCTGGATCGTGCAAGCCTGGAACTTCAAGACCATGCTGGTGATCGCCGCACTGCTGTACTTTGCCGCCACCATCATCCGCATCATCATGGCGCGCGCGTCAGCCAAGCCAAACATCGAAAGTCCCAACCACGTGCCGCTCACCTTTGCCGGGCTCAAGAAGAACCTTGTTGGAATGTTCGGCATGCTCTTCGCGGGCGGCGTTCTCACCTGGATCCTCATCACCGACGGCGTGCGCGACATCTCCTTTGCCATGTCCTTCAACTTCATGGGGTTGTTCATGGAACAGGTCGGGCAGCTTTCCATCCAGACCATCGGCATCTTGAACGGCGTCTTCGGCTTGTTCACCATGCTCTTCATGATCCCGGGCGGCTGGCTTTCAGACAAGGCTGGCGAACGCATCGGCATCTCCATCGGTTTCTTCCTGCACTTCATCGCCATCGGTTTACTGGCGGTGGTCCCCGCTGCCAGCCCGGCGTGGCTCTACGGACTGGGTTGGGCGCTGGGCGGCATCGGCGTGGGGCTGGTGGCGCCGGCGTATCAATCGCTCATCAGCAAGGTGGTGCCGGCGCACCTGCGCGGTACGGCCTTCGGGCTCTTCAGCACCTCGCT
>CAZSGL010000014.1:0-23456 GCA_964606265.1 uncultured Anaerolinea sp.
AAAAGTTGAGCGATGTCCGTCTTGGGGAGCCATCCAGTGTTATCGCCCTGAGGGTCGAGACTGCCCGCCAGGTACAGCGCGAACGTTTCACCGGCACTACGCTGACCTGCAACGCGGATATGCATCCGGCCGAAGTGCGTCTCTATTGCCCGCTGGACGAAACTTGCCGCAGCCTCATGCGCGCTGCCATGAACCAGATGAATCTCTCCGCTAGGGCGTACCACCGCATCCTCAAGCTTGCCCGCACCATTGCAGACCTGGCAGGGTCGCTGCCAATCACCCAGGTGCATCTCGCTGAAGCCCTGCAGTATCGCCCAAGAGTCAGTGATCTGTGAGTTTCCTGCGGTAAATCCCAAAATTAACTATTGCAGATTCAATAATTAATCATGAACTCCAACAGCTGGCGTAGCCGTTGGAGAACAGGTAGATTACAATCATGGCTGTTTTGAAATCGAAAAACGGGGTCTGGTCATTGTTACCAAACTCCGTTCTCCAAAGGTTTTATAAATTTTTACTTATTTCCCGGCAAGGACAAATTGGATGCATTTGCCTTGATTTGCAAATGGAAGCCCATCGGGTCCAGTGAATGCCATCCAGCCATCATCTTTGCATTGTTCCTTATTAGCCGGGATCGGAATGACATCAAACCTTGTCCAATCAAAGCGTTCATCCGTTTCAGCACCAAAAACCATGCGAATTTCTACATATTCATACGCAAACAGTGTTGCGTTCTTAGTACTATTATTTACACAGAAAAACGGATAGAGGCCATCGGTGACCGAAGTATTATAGTTGGTGTTACTGGTTTTCTGTGTAACATCACCATCGCTGCGATACTCAAAACAACTTGCGAAACCCCTGGTGCTTACAAAACTGAGCGCCACGGTGCCAACACCCTTGCTTACCTCATCTACGTGCGCCCATCCTTTGGTTTTGTTTATTTCATTTGTACTGGGGGTAACTGCATTTACCACAGCACTTACTGCTGAAGTGATTACAACAAGCATAAGCAATACAATCATAAAAACTGAAATTCTTTTCATAATTTTCTCCAATTATTATCGCTTCACTATAAATTTGCCCAGTTTTATAATCTAAATCCTTTCCAACAGGTGTCTTGTGCAGTCCACCCCCTTTCAAAATCCCGGGAAATTAAAAACCGACCACAACCGTGGCCGGTTTCGCTATTAGCTCCCCAAAAGAGTCCCCCTATAGTGTAGAAATCTGTAGTGTGAAAGGGTGAGCGACCAGTTTCCCCTTCTGGTTCATCGCTTCCTATTTAATATCATATGCCTTTTGGAAACAAAGTCAAGTTAATTCGGTATTATTTTTTGTGTTTTTTCTTGAAACTTGGCATTGTAATCTGATATGGTTCTGTGATTCAACAAAATTATTGTTAAACTAGATGCAACCCCTGCCCATGCAGTAACTACCGAGTCACCCATTACTGATTGATGATCATTTCCGCGTGAGAATACACTCCCCATTTTGGTGACCGTGCGTGCCCTACCAGACATATCCCCAGCGTTGCGCCAGTTTCAATCGCCAGGCTGCTGATCGAATGCAGGGAGACCACCAGCCTCACTCCCATGCGGTCAGCTTTCAGCACCATGTCCGAAGAAATCCTGCCTGTAGTCAGCAGCACAGGTTTCACAAGGATTTTATTCCCGCGCAGGCAATCCCCTGCGATTTTGTCCAGGGTGTTGTGCCGCCCAATATCATTACTGGTGGTGACCACTTCAAGACCATCCATCAGCATGGTACTGTGTACTCCACTTCGAAAGTCTCCCAATTGAGCCAGTGAGGTCATAAAAACCTTAAGCTGATCCTGAATTTCCGCAATGGGATAGGTTTCGGCGTTATTTTTCACCTGTACTCCTCCACCCGTTTTCCGGCTCGCTCCACCCTGGCAACCGGATGTGCGGTTCCAGTATGCCGGTCTTTCACAAGGGTGGTTCAGCCAAACATCAACGCCATCCAGGCTCTTACACACCGATATCGAACTGATATCATCAGCAGATTCTAAAAAAGATTCATTGAACAAAAATCCCGCTGCCAGGTGTTCCAAATTGTCTGGAGAACAGTGGAATCCCAGCCATACTTCCCCATTGACTGTCAAAGTGACCTCGGCTTCAACTGCGATTTGAGATCGCCGGGTTTCAAAATCAGTACCTTTGGGTTCGACGGTTTCAAATTCCCGGTGCGTCAACTTTGTCATGAGGCAATTTCCAATCTCACCGCGCAAATTTTGTATTCCGGAATCTTTGCAACCGGGTCGAGTGCGTTGATCGTCAGCACGTTGGTTGGGCTTTCCGGAAAGTGGAAATTGGCGTAGATGCTTCCCGCGGGCACCCGGTCTGTGATCCAGGCATAGGCTTTCATTTCTCCCCGCCTTGAAACAACTCGTACTGGTTGTTGATCTTCAACGATTCCCAATCTGGCGGCGTCTTCAGGATTGATCTCCACCAATGAACGTGGATACACCGCTAACAGTCCTCGAGCGCGCCGGGTTAACTCCCCGCCGTGCCAGTGATACAGGACCCGTCCTGTATTCAATAAAAATGGGTATTGCACGTCCGGCAGTTCTGCCGGTGGTTGGTGAGCCGTGACCGCGAAGACTCCTTTTCCACGCGTGAATTCACTTGTATGCAAAATCGGTGTTCCCGGGGCTTCTTTGGACTTTACCGGCCACTGCAACCTTTCTCCATTTTTAAGCCTCCCGTGCGAGATTCCCGCGTAGCTGGGTGAGAGAGCCGCCGCTTCATCCATGATTTCTGACGGGTTTTTGTAGCGCCAACCGCCAAATGGTGCGGCCTTCTCCGGTTTTCGCTTGCTCTTCCTTATTATTCGCCGGGCAAGCTCGCTGGTGATTTGCCAGTCCTGCCGCGCTTCTCCAATGGCTTTAATGGCAGGGTTCACCAACTGCACACGCCTCTCGGTATTGGTGAATGTGCCGGCTTTCTCGGCGAAACTGACTCCCGGCAGCAGGATGTCCGCATAGGTAGCAGTTTCGCTGGGGAAGATTTCCTGCAGGACCATGAAATCCAATTCTTCCAGGCAGCGGCGCACGTGGTTTGTATCCGGCTCGCTCATCACGGGATCTTCACCTAGGATGTGGAGCGCTTTGACCTTTCCCTCTTCTATTCCCGGTATCATCTCAGTTACAGGCATTCCAAGTTTCTGATTGAGGTCAATTCCCCATGCATCCTCAAATTTTTTCCGGGCACCTTCGTTAATAACGGATTGATATGCCGGGTAAACATTCGGCAGCGCTCCCATGTCACAGGCACCCTGGACGTTGTTCTGCCCTCTCAGCGGATTTACCCCGCTTCCAGGTAGCCCGATGTTCCCAAGCAGCATTTGCAAGTTGGCTAAAGTCTGCACATTCTGCACACCCGTTGTATGCTGCGTGATACCCATTGCCCACAACACTGCCCCTGGTTTTATCGTCCCCAACAGTTGCGCTGCCTGGTAAAGCTTCTCCACCGGAATTCCTGTGAGTTCAGATACCCATTCAGGATTGTATTGTTTCACATTGGCATAAAATTCTTCAAATCCTTCGGTGCGCCTGGTGATGAATTCCCGGTCTTCCCAGCTATTTTCAAGGATGATATTCATCAATCCATTGATCATTGCCACATCGCTCCCCGATTTCATCCGCAGGTGAAGCGTGGCAAATTCGGTCAGGTCGATCTTCCGCGGATCCGCCACAATGAGTACCGCGCCGCGTTGCAGCACCGCCTGGCGGATCATCGTCCCAAACACAGGGTGCTGCTCGGTTGTATTCGATCCCGTGACAAAGATCAACCTGGCCTGCTGGGTGATATCGTCCATTGAATTCGTCATGGCGCCGGAGCCAAATGAAGCTGCCAGTCCGGTGACAGTACTGGAATGGCACAACCGCGCGCAGTGATCAATGTTGTTCGTTCCGATCACCTGCCGGGCGAATTTATTCATAAGGTAATTCTCTTCATTGGTACATTTGGCCGAACTGAGAATGCCGATACTGTCAGCGCCATGGTTTTCCAGTATCGAAGACAGTCGCTCTGCCGCGAGATCCAGCGCCGTTTCCCAATCCACCTTAACCCAGGTACCGCGGTCTCCCCCGGTAGGTCGGGTCTTTTTCTCCAACAGGTATTCCCGCACCATCGGTTGGGTCAAACGCTCTTCGTGATGGACAAAATCGTAGCCATAACGCCCTTTTACACACAACCGCATGCCATTCACTGACGCTTCAGAGGACGAACTCACAGACAGCAGTTGATTTTGGCGCACGTTCAACGTCACCTGGCAGCCCACGCCGCAGTATGCGCAGGTCGTCTTAATCCTTTTTTCAACCGTACCGGAATCAATTGACATTTTGTTGGCTAATGCCCCGGTCGGGCAGTACGCTACGCAAGCCCCACAGGATTCACAGCGGGCGTCGAGCAGTGTTTGGTCCATCCCTGCCACAAGCTCGGAATCAAAACCGCGGTCCATGATCCCCCAAACAAAGCGTCCCTGGATCTCAGCACATGCCCGCACACACCTTGTGCATAAAATACACTTGTTGAGATCAACCCATATGAATGGATTGGGGTCGCTGTCGACTGGAAACCTTGGGATTTTACTGATTACCTTGTCTATGGGCACATGGTAAAACCTTGCCCATCGCATCAGTTCGTTTGGATGATCATCCTGTTCTACATACCCGCTGTCGCAATAATTCGACAGGATCATTTCCAACAGTGCCCGGCGACCTTTTCTAATAGTGGGTGTCTCAGTTTGAACAACCAATCCGGGTTTCGTTTCGTAAGTACATGCCTGGACGGGTCGGCGTTCGCCCTCCACTTCAACCAGGCAGAGTTGGCAGCCCCCGTAGGGGGTTAGATCCTTGTGGTAACAAAGGGTTGGAATGGTGATCCCGGCATTACTGCCAGCCTCTAAAATTGTGCTTCCGGGGTCAGCAGTAATTTTTTTCCCGTTGATGGTTATTTCACTCACCAGAACCTCCACTCATACCAATATTATTCAACGTTGGGAAGTAATTGTCTTTCAGGTCGTGAAAATCAATTTCAAGGAATATAATCTTATAAGTATTATGAGAAATTATAGTCTGAAAGCGAGGAATTATCTTAACGGTTAGCATTCTGGCAGGTGGTCGCTCCAGGCGCATGGGTCAAAACAAAGCCCTCATGCCTTTCCACGGAATTCCATTGATCCAGCGTGTGGCTAATCGGGTAATCCCTGTTGCTGCCGAGGTGAATATCATCTCGAATGATGAGCCCGACTACCTTTTTTTGAATCTTCCAGTAATCCCGGACCGAATCCCCGGAAAAGGCGTCCTTGGCGGGATTTATACTGCATTGCAAGTCAGCAGGTTTCCATTTGTGGCGCCGGTGGGTTGTGATCTACCTTATATTAGTGCAGCCCTCCTCCAGGCTGAACTAAACCTGGTCATTGAATCTGGTGTAGATGTGGTTGTTCCTGAATCTCAAAACGGTCTTGAACCTCTTCACGCCATCTATCGCAGGGGCGCTTGCCTCCCCCTTGTTGAAAAATCTCTTCAAGCGGGTGACAACCGCATCGTCAGTTGGTTCGGCAATGCGGTAATCAGGGTACTTTCGCTTTCAGAAGTAACCCGGGCTGACCCGAATCCGCGCATCTTCCTCAATCTTAATCATCCAGAAGAATTCAAACAAGCGATCGAAGATGCCGGGATTGATGAGCTATCACAGGGTTTAGAATAGTGGCGTCAGACCAGTAAAACAATTCCGAATATTAGTAAGATCATTATCAATGTGACTAATATCCACGCCCAACCATGAGGATCTGACGCCCCGGAGCCCAACCCGATTGGCGTAATACGAATTACTGGAATATCCGTAGCTTTTTTCTCGAGCTCCGCTTCCCCTATCTTCCAGGGGTTGTATCCCTCAAAAAATCCTGCAAAACCGGCGTTCTTGAGGATTTGCCTCACAATTCGCCACCGGTCTTCTCCCAGGTAAGGGCTCTCCACTCTCCCAAATATTCCACCCCCTGGCATGATGATCTCAATTTCCGCATGCGCCAGCAGGTTCTTGTACCAATCCGCAGACGCTCCCCCTCCTGAAATACAATAGATGCATCCTTTCCAGATGGCATAATTAACTGGAACGTAGCGCACTTTACCGCTCTTGCGCCCGATCGTTTTCATTACCATGATGTAACCTGAAATGGGATTGGTCATCACCGCGCCAAGCCCCAGGCGGAATAATGGAACCATGAAATAGCGATTTAGGAATTTAAAGAATATTTTCATCCCAATTGGCATTTTTATTCTCCTCACCACCAGGCTGTAATGTTCTGCAGGATAATTCTATACCAATCATGCAAACGGAATACCAAAATTAAAAAGCCGTCTCGTTTGAGACGGCTTTTTATAATTCATAAATTTGGGATTATTTTAAGGCACCATCCGCAGTTGCGAGTCCTGCTCCGGTTGCATCATTACCCCAACAATACTCAACTACCGCTCCGGAAATATCCGTTACTTCCAGGCATCCTGCAGGAAGCGAAATTGCCGTAGATACCAGGATGGTTTCAGCCTCGCTTGCAGTCAAAGTTGGATCTTTTTCTGCCATCAGTGCAACAATACCTGCCACATGCGGGCTTGCCATACTGGTACCGCCCAGGAAGTAGTAGGAAGTCTGTCCACTGTTCACCTGGTAAGGTCCCACAATCCATGATCCGGGAGCAGCAACATCCAAATCTTGACCCGCAAGTTGTCTGCTTGAGAAATCAGTAATATAGAAATCCTCTGAATTCCTGCCTTTAATTTCATCAACGTCCGTGGCATACCACCAGGTACCTGATGTCCACTCACCTACCCAACCTGAAGCAGCTACAGAGATTACCGGTGCATAAGCTCCCGGGTAGCCCATCCCTGCCGTGCCGGAATTTCCAGCCGACGCTACGATGATGACACCCTGTTCAATGGCGTAATCAATGGCAGCTTTTTCCATCGCGTCCAATACTGGTCCGCCCAGGCTCATATTGATTACAACCGGAAAATCAGCCAGGGGACCCGCTTTTAGATCACCAATATAGGTAATGCCCTGTGCAACAACCGAAGACCAACCGGAACCGTTTTGATTTAGTACCTTTACCGGGATCACTTTGACCATTGGGGCAACCCCATTAATGAAAGATCCTCGCAAACTGTAACCAAGAATGGTACTGGTCACATGCGTACCATGGGAGTTCTGGTCGTGTTCCCATTTGTTGGTTGGATCGGAGACATTTCCTACCTCTCCGCCGCCACCGTTGAAAGCCTTGGCATATTCCACCGCGATCCGTTCCTCTGGGAAATACTGCCGCCATGCATCAACAAGGCCTGTATCAAGGACAGCAACATACACCCCGGTGCCGTCATAGGCAATAGTTCGACCCGCACCTAAATCTGTAACATTGATTGCATCCAGATCCCATGTGCTTCGTCCGTTCAGGAAATCTGTCACAGCAACTGTATCCACAGGAGCCCCGCTGCGTTCTGCATCCGGGTTAGCCATTAAAACATAGGGGAGCTTCTTGATATCTTTCAAATCACTGGAACGAATCTGCATGGTTAGAGCGTCGATCTCATAGACCACGTCTCGTATGGTGCCATGAAGTGCCAGGTCCGTTAGGATATCATCCGTGATGTCCGTGTTGAGCAGGATGTTAATCCCGATCATCGAATTACCACTGGCCGCGTCGGCCGTTTGAAAATTGAGAACAAGTGCGGCTATCAAGAAAAGCGCAATTACGGTCCGTTTGAACATTGATCCCTCCTCAAGGATTTTTTGTAGCACCAAATCATCTTAACAAATTTGCAAGGTCGTTTCAAGTAGCTGCGCAATCTTTTAAGGTTGTAAAGCCAGTGGAAGTGGAATTCCTACACATTTAATAATTTTTATATATATATCGGATACTATTGCACTATCATGGCTTGCTTTCCCTTATTTCTAATGTGAACTTTCGGGATTCCAATTGAAAAAGAAATTTTTACTGTCATTTGTTCTGGTCCTCTTCATTCTCTCCGCCTGTAATTTTCCGCTCTGGCCTTCGTCCCGCCAGCTTCCGGGATCAGGCACACCTCAGTCGCTTTTCCGTACTCAAATTCCTCATACTGTAAATTTCCCCACCAGGATCCCACCAATAGTGCTGCAACCCTCACCACCGATTCTTGGAGATATGGAGGGTTTTTATGTTTATTCCGCCCAATCTGGTGATACTTTGGAAGTTGTTTCCCGGCACTTTGGTGTCGATCCATCCCAGGTTTCTTCGCCGGTAAATGTTCCTGCTGCAGGTTTCATCCAACCAGGTAAGCAGTTAATAATTCCAAAAACACTTACGGATTTTTATTATTCCGATGTGCTCCTGCCAGATAGCGAGGTTATCTATTCGCCCACAGCCAGGAATTTTGACGTTGCTGATTTTGTAAACTCCACGGGAGGGTACCTGCGGAGTTTCCAGCAAACATTCAGTGGTGAAGTATTGTCTGGTGCCCAAATTGTCGAACGGGTCGCGCAAAATACTTCCACCAATCCCAGGCTGTTATTGGCGGTGATTGAACTTCGCTCTCATTGGGTTACTCAAACACCAGCAGATCCATTCTTAGCTCATCCACTTGACCTTGGGTACACGGAATATGAAGGGCTATACATGGAACTGGCAACAGCAGCCCGGTTGATTAACACAGGTTACTATTCATGGCGCAATGGCGAGATGACTGAGCTGATCTTTTCAGATGGTACTTCCGCGCGTATCGCTCCCAATCTAAATGCCGGTACGGTCGGTATCCAATATTTAATGGCACAGCTCTATGACAAGCCATCCTGGGAGACCATGACCTATGGACCGGAAAATATCATTTCCATTTACAAGGAATTCTTTGGAGATCCAAACCTACGTGCCAGCTCAATTGAGCCGCTATTTAATGAAGGGCTATCACCGCCGGCTCTTGAGCTGCCATTTGCTCCCGGTCAATCCTGGGCGTTCACTGGTGGCTTGCACTATGGTTGGACAGCCGGAACTCCTTTGGGAGCGCTTGATTTTGCTCCCATCACTGGCGAACGTTCTTGCGTTGTATCCAGAGTCTGGGTGTTGGCTTCTGCCCCCGGAACAGTAATTCAAGCTGCGAACAATATGGTCATCCTCGGTCTGGAAGATGGCAATGGAGTTCCAACCGGCTGGGAGATCATGTACATGCATATTGCCAAATTTGAATCGGTTTCGGTTGGCGCTCACCTTAATCTGGATGATCCCATCGGTCACCCTTCGTGTGAAGGTGGTGCGGCCACGGGTACCCATGTCCATATCACTCGCAAGTACAAGGGCGAATGGATCGGCGTCAATGAGCCCTTGCCCTTCATATTAAGTGGATGGCAGGCGATCCCGGGTACAAAAATTTATAATAGTAACTTGGTCAAAGATTCGCAAACGATCTATGCCAGGCAATACGCTACTACAGAATCCTATATCCAGCGTTGACGTTTATTTCACTCTAACTAAAACAGAGTCGATCAGCATCGGAGATCCATCTGCCATGCTGACTTCCATTAATTGAATTTTCACCAGCGCTCCAGCAGGAAAAGATGATATTGGCATGGTCACATTAAAGGTTGCTGGTTGACCCATATCTACTGCATTGACCATAAGAGGACCAATAAAGTTCGGCATCCCGTCTTGCCCGATAAACTGCACCTGAAGGTTATTTTCAAATGGGGCTATTGCCATCGTTCCGGTAATCGTAACACTTCCGCTGACTTCCTCATTTTCTACTGGTGTATTAATTTCGATGGACCGTATGCTTCTGTCTGTGAGTAGCGTTGTCTGGCGCCATAAAGACAAACCATCGTTGAATAGGTGGTATGTTTTTGTCATGGTCACGGTCGGGTTGACCATCGGATCGTTGATCCCATGAACATTGGCATTCAGGATGACCTCGCCATTTTCGATGATTAGCGAATGAATGATCGCCCGGTCATCAATGAATAACGAATTGGTTTGCGTAAAACCCATGCTTCCGCTGATGAATGCGGTTATTGAATAGAATATCCCGGTTCCCCCCATGGATTCAAGGATCAGAAGTGCTGCGTCATCGATCCCATCATTGTTGATGTCCCCAAATGCTACATTCTCGTTGAGGTACACCAACAACGTAGATCCATCTGCCATGTTCTCGGTAAATTTTCCATCCGTCAGTTGAACAGACCTTTGGATTTCAGGGGCATTGACAAGTGAGTTTTTCAGCATCTCGGTTGTCAACCCTGGCGTCGCGGTAGGTAGCGTAGAGGTCTGCGTCGGCTGCGGGGGAAGTTCAGCGGATGTCGGCACAATCACCGCCGTGGGGGCTGCAGTTGGCACGGGGTTAATCACTATACAACCTGACAAAATTACACCAATAACCAGGATTACGATTAGTTTTCTTGTTTTCATGTCATTTTCTCCTTATCTCGCTCGTAGAAACCATTCTTTTCGGTATTTTCCGATCAAAATAGGCTTTGGGGTGTATTAAATTCCTTAATAAATGGATTCCCTCTTGTATTTCCTATAGAAATCGCTATAATATTACTAGAAGTGGTAAATAGTGGGTCAAAGTGGAGCGCCGGATGATTCCGGCGTTCGGCATAATTAGGAAAGGTAGAACTAATGTTCGCTGGTTTCTTCGGCACTTTCGAACACAACATAGACGAGAAGAACCGCATAACCTTCCCAGCCAGATTTCGTGAACAGCTTGGTAACGGTGCTTTCGTCATGCGCGGGTTTGATGGAAACCTCGTGATCATGAATGCCAACCGCTTCAAACTTCTTTTTGATCGAGTCAACAGCCTCAATATGGCAGATGCAAATACACGTAATCTGCGCAGGTTTTTATTCAAAAACGCCAATGAGATCGAATTTGACAAGAACGGTCGTTTCATCATTCCTTCAGTCTTGCGCCAATATGCTCACCTCGATGGCGCGGCAACCGTGATCGGAACTGGTGAAGACATTGAAATCTGGTCGCCTGGTTTATTAGCAAAGCAGGATGAGCAGTTTGACTCTCCTGATTTAGCAGCAGATCTGGCTGAGAAGTTCGATCTGAGCATCTAGTGACTACCAAATCCGACAGTGGCTTTATTCCGCCACATGTCTCAGTTCTTTACCAACCTATTATAACTGCTTTGCGTCCTGGAAGTCCGGGGCTATACGTTGATGCGACCATTGGAGCTGGAGGGCACGCCTGGGGAATCCTCGAAAATAGCTCACCTGATGGACAACTGCTTGGCTTGGATGTTGATCCCCGGGCGCTGGAATTGGCAAACCAGCGCCTCTCGTCTTTTAAAAACCGCTATCATCTTGTTCGTTCCTCCTACACCTCCCTTTCTTCGCAGCTGCTGACGCTTGGCTGGGACAATGTTGACGGTATTCTCATTGATCTGGGTATTTCCTCAATGCAAATTGACACGCCCGAACGTGGTTTCTCCTTCCTCAAAGATGGACCGTTGGATATGCGTTTTGACCCGTCCCAGTCCGTCAGCGCTTCAGACCTGGTCAACAATAGCTCCGAAGAAGATCTGGCCAATTTGATCTGGAAATATGGCGAAGAAAGATCCTCTCGGAGAATTGCCAGGGTGATCGTAGCTAACAGACCCATTTCTTCAACCCTGGACCTTGCTGCATTAATCGCCCGCTCAACAGGAAAACCATCAGGGAGAATACACCCCGCCACACGAACTTTCCAGGCACTGCGCATCGCCGTCAATCACGAGCTGGATTCGCTGGAGGATTTTCTTCCCCAGGCTGTAAAAGCCCTTGCAACTGGCGGCAGATTGGCTGTCATTTCCTTCCATTCGCTGGAAGATCGCATCACAAAGCAGTATTTTCGGCAGGAAAGCCGGGATTGCATTTGCCCGCCAGAACAAATTATCTGTACATGCAATCACAAGGCCTCGATCAAAGAAATCAACCGGCACCCGATTGAAGCTGACGAAAAGGAGAAATCTGAGAACCCGCGCTCCCGCAGCGCAAAATTAAGGCTAATCGAGAAGTTATAACCATGACAGATATTAACGCACGCACACCGAGGAAAACAAGGCGCTCAAAGGTGAGGGTAACCCTCACTCAAGCGTTCAAACAAGCCCCCTGGAGGAACCAAGTCCAGTTCGCGGGCTTGTTCTTGCTTGCACTCGTTGTGGTTATCCTGGTGGCGAGCGTCTATCTTAGTATTAGTGGTCGTGCAGCGGCTGCGGGGTTAAACGCTTATAACTTAAATCTCGAACGCCAGGACTTGGAACGCGGGATCGCGGATAAGAAAGCCCAAATTGCCATTCTGACCTCCTCAAACGTGATGGAAAGTCGGGCAAAGGAATTGGGTTTTCAAAGGATCAATCCTTCGCAAGCTGTTTACGTCACCGTTCCCGGGTATCTCGGTAAACAACCTGCAGTCTTGGCTGCCCCTCCGGGACTTGGCAATTCCAGCGTTTCACTTATCAGATCCGTTTATCGGCAGTCATTGTGGGATTGGTTGTTTACAGGCATTACACGATTAAGTGAGAGTGTTCGGGGGGGTCCACAATGAAACTGTTGCCTCTCACCCGCCCGAAACTTTTAGGATTCCTCCTTACTGCATTCGTTGCAGTGATTGTCATCCAGATGGTTCGCATTCAAACCAGCACGCATGCAGAATACCTCGATACCTGGGCGCAGACCTACGGTGTTGAGATCCGCACCATCCAGTCCGAGCGCGGTTACATCTACGATCGCTGGGGTCATCTTCTGGCGGGCAATAAAGAAGTATATGAAATTGGCGTCGAACTCCAATTTGTAAGGAACCCGGAATCAATTGCAACAGCTGTCTCCACGATTTTTGGCACTGATTATGCCAAGGCTCTCGAATCCGCCAGCAAACCGTTCGTTAGTGGTGAGAGTGTCTACATCACCATTGCGGATTTCATCACTTCAGACAAGCTTGAAGAATTGATTAACCTGAAAAAGCAGTATGAAGCTGCTAATCCATACGGTGATGACCCCAATCTACCCTCCCTTCGCGGTCTCACCTGGACTCCCCACCTTCAGCGTACTTATCCAGAACAAACTCTTGCTGCTAATATTCTCGGCTTTTATACCTATTATGAACGTGAAGATGGCAATGGCTATTTTGGTGTCGAAGAGAAATATGATGACCTTTTAGCCGGTACCAAACAAAAAGTGGTCATTGAGCTTGACCCCTATGAAATGAAGGAAATTCCCATTGCCCCTGCCGGCGCAAGCCTCATTCTCACCATTGACCGCGAGATTCAGCGGACAATTGAGAAATTACTGGATGCAGCCGTAAAAAGTAACGGTGCCGCCAACGGCACGATCATTGTTATGGACCCCAAAAATGGTGAGATTCTCGCCATGGCAACCACGCCTCGTTTCAATCCAAATACTTATTGGGAGTACGACGACATTTTCACTGCTGGTATCCCGTTCAACAAGGCCGTCAGTCAGGTTTATGAACCGGGTTCTGTCTTCAAGGTTCTCACCATGGCTGCAGCATTGGATGCCGGCGCAGTCAAACCTGAAACTGAATTCATCGACACCGGCGTTATCGAAGTTGGCGGTTGGGATATCTACAACTGGGACCGCAGTGCATGGGGAAAACAAACCATGTTGGGTTGTATGCAGCACTCCCTCAACGTCTGTCTTTCCTGGATAGCCACTCAATTGGGAGCTCCAAGGTTTTATGATTATCTTAACCGCTTTGGTATCGGGCACCGCACCAACATTGATCTCGCCGGTGAGGAAGTCTACCCCCTGAGCGAACCTGATGACCCCATGTGGTACACCGTCAACCTTGCCACCAATTCTTTTGGTCAGGGCGTAGCAGTAACTCCAATTCAGATGATCATGGCAGCCTCTGCCATAGCCAATGATGGCAAAATGGTAGCTCCCCACGTTCTGCATGCATACATCCAGAACGGTCAACAATTCAACACAAGCCCTCAAATAGTGGGTATGCCAATTACTGCAGAAACCGCACATACTCTAACCACCATGCTGGCCACTTCGCTTGAAGAAGAGGCTTCCGATGCGCTGGTTGAGGGATACCGCGTTGCCGGCAAAACCGGTACCGCAGAAATTGCAGTCAACGGGCAGTATTCAAGTTATGCCACCAACGCATCCTTTGTTGGTTGGGGACCTGTGGACGATCCTAAGTTTATTGTTTATGTCTGGTTGGAAAAACCCAAGCGTTCAATTTGGGGTTCCATCGTAGCTGCCCCGGTTTTTCGTGATGTTGTTGAAGAACTTGTTGTCCTGATGAATATTCCGCCAGATGAACAACGGCAAAGCCTGCAGGCGGAATGAGGAATTTGATGCTTACACTGGCAACCTTGATCGAATCAGAATTGGGAATCAAAACTGACCGCGCCACACCGGGGATTACCGAAGCGGTGGTGGATTCGCGTGCCGCCATCCCTGGTTCACTTTTCATCGCCTATCAAGGCGGTAAAGTTGATGGTCATGCTTATGTTGCCGATGCCTTCGACCACGGTGCCAGCATGGCTTTGGTTGAGAAATCAATTGATCCAGGCATCCGGGTTCTCGATCTCACGAAACCATTTACATCCGATACCCTGATCCCGGAACTCCCATTTGCCATCCTCGTGAAGGATACACAAAAAAGCCTGGAAAACCTTGCCGCTTTTTGGCGCCGTAAGTTTAACCTCCGCGTCATCGGCATAACCGGCAGCGTGGGGAAATCCACCACCAAGGAACTTGTCAGCGAGATCCTCTCGCACAAATTCCGCACACTCAAGAACCAGGGAAACCTGAACAATGAGATCGGTCTACCACTGACGCTTCTTCGGCTCGGACCAGGATACGAAAAGGCAGTCCTCGAAATGGGTTTCTATGTCCCTGGAGAAATATCTCAATTGTGCAGCATTGCATTACCCCAGGTTGGCATCCTCACCAACGTCGGCACAGTGCACGCCGAACGCGCCGGCTCACAAGCAGTGATTGCCAGGGGCAAAAGTGAACTGGTGCAGGCTCTTCCACCCGCCCCTGAGGGCACAGCCATCCTGAATATGGATGATCCATGGATTGTTCCCATGGCTGAGCTCACCAAAGCCAACGTATTCTTCTACGGATTGAACCCGAAAGCCGATATCTGGGCTGATGAAATTGTCAGCCAGGGCTTAAGCGGAATTCGTTTCCATTTGCACTATCAGGGTGAAACCTTTGCCACACAGGCACCGTTGATTGGTCACCATTCCATTCACACCATTCTTCGGGCAGTCGCAGCCGGTCTCGTAGAAGAGCTGCCGATAACAGAGTTGATCTACAATATGCAGCATGCCAGTGGTCAACTTCGATTGGTTACCACACACACCAGGGAAGGTGCGTTGCTTCTGGATGATACCTACAACGCCTCCCCTGAATCTACTTTGGCAGCGCTGAACCTCCTTTCAGAGCTTCCGGGCAGGAAGATTGCAGTTCTGGGCGGCATGTTCGAGCTCGGAGAATATGAGAAAGCTGGTCACGAAAAGGTCGGATTCCGGGCTGCAGAAATTGTTGACCAGTTGATCACCCTGGGAGAACATGGAAAAATGATCTCCTCCGCAGCAGGGGAAGCCGGGTTACCTCACGCCGCCATCTCCACTTTGGACGATATCGACCAGGCGGTGGAATTGTTGCACACACTACTCCATGAAGGAGACGTTGTCCTGGTAAAAGGTTCACATAGTCTGCGCATGGATCAACTTGTTCATGCCCTGGAGGTGGAAGAATGAAAGAAACCTCACTTGCCATCGCATTGAGTGGATTGGGCTTCATCCTCGCCGTAATTTGGGGCAGTCCACTCATCCGCATTCTCAAACATTACCGCCTGGGAAAAATGATCCGCGTTGAAGGACCTGACAGTCACATCACAAAAATGGGCACTCCCACTATGGGTGGGCTGATGGTTCTGGCACCTGTTGCAGTCGTCACGATCTTATTAAATGCCGTAGAGCTCTTGGGTATTAATGTTCTCGGTCGTTCAGTGTTGCTTCCATTGATAGTGATGGTCACCTTTGGATTTTTAGGTGCCATCGACGACTGGGAAGGTATTCGCGGACCTCGTAAGGGGCTGGGTATGCGCGCGCGCACCAAGTTTTTCATTCAGGTAATTCTGGCAATCGCTACTGCCTATGTGCTAAAGAATATCCTTTTAGTACCCCAAATGTATTGGCCCACCTCAGATGTCCCATTCGATTTGGGGATTTGGTACATCCCCCTTGCCGCTTTCATTATTGTCACCATGTCCAACGCAGTCAACCTGACCGATGGTTTGGATGGTCTTGCAGGCTTAATTTGCGTGACCGCCTTTGCTGCATACGGAAGCATCGCCTTAATGCAGGGCAACCTCTTCGTCGGGCGCTTTTGCTTCACAATCGTTGGTGCTCTCTTCGGTTTCTTATGGTTCAACGTTCACCCGGCAATGTTATTCATGGGAGATCTCGGTTCACTTTCCCTTGGTGCTGTCCTGGGTGTTGTATCCCTGATGACCGGTCAATGGCTCCTTTTGCCTTTGATCGCAGTCATTCCTATTAGTAATGTCCTTAGCGATATTTTACAGGTCGCGTATTTCAAACGCACCAAGGGGAAGCGCTTGTTCAAAATGGCGCCATTGCACCACCACTTTGAGTTGATCGGTTGGAGTGAAACCCAGGTCGTGCAGCGATTTTGGTTGATCAGTCTTCTTTTTGGTATTTTCGGCGTAGCGCTCGCCCTGGCGTGAGGTATAGATGACAAATTGGCAAGGGTTAAACGTGTTAATCCTCGGTGCCGCCCGACAAGGGCAGGCTCTGGCACGCTACCTTGCCGGCAAAAAATGTCATGTCATCCTCAACGACAAATCCACCGCTGATGAACTAGGTGAAATCGTAACAAACATGGCTGAAATTGGAGTTGAATGGGTCTTTGGGGAGCATCCCCTTTCCCTTTTAGACCGGGTGGATATGGTGTGTCTCTCTGGTGGTATCCCCCTCTCCCTGCCCATTGTAAAGGCAGCGATCAATCGTGGCTTACCTATTACCAATGATTCGCAGATTTTCATGGAAGCTGTAAAAGCGCCAGTCATCGGCATCACAGGTTCCGCTGGAAAAACCACAACCACAACCCTGGTCGGCATGATTGCTCAAAACGCTGTTCAATCACCCGCAAAAGCTTGGGTTGGTGGAAATATTGGCCTCCCTCTGGTGGAATACCTTGAGGAGATCAATCCTCAAGATAGTGTCATCCTCGAACTTTCCAGCTTTCAACTGGAACAAATGACCATTAGCCCGCGAATTGCCGCCGTCTTAAACATCACACCCAACCACCTCGACCGCCACATAACGATGGAAGCGTATACTACGGCAAAATCCCGCATTCTGCAATTCCAATCCAGCCGTGATATTGCTGTATTGAATCGGGATGATCAGGGGTCATGGTCACTCAAACAGCAGGTGAAAGGCAGCCTGGTCAGTTTCGGTCTCAATCGTCCTGAAAACACTGCAACAGCCACTTTCATCGAAAACGGCTCCATCTGCCTGCAAAAGGATGGCATCGTCACCGAGGTGTTGCCAGTTAGTGATGTCCAGTTGCTCGGCAGGCACAATCTGGTTAACGTACTCGCTGCCGTTGTCATCAGTAGCGCCGCTGGTTTCCCGTTGGAAGCCATGAGATCAGCGATCAAGCAATTCACTGGAGTTGAGCATCGCCTTGAGTTTGTCAGAGAATTTAATGGAATTACATGGGTTAACGATTCGATTGCCACCGCCCCCGAGCGTACCATGGCCGCCCTGGACTCCTTTGATGAACCTCTCGTCCTCCTCCTCGGTGGCAGAGACAAAGACCTCCCCTGGGGTGAGTTATCCGCCAGGATTCACCATAGGGTCAAGCAGGTGGTAGTTTTTGGTGAATCTACTGCAAAGATTGCTGCCGCCATTGGCAAACCTCAACCGGGTGATGTGCTTAAACATGTCTTTACTACCCCTCTCATGTCAGATGCGCTTGCCGAAGCCGCCAGGCTGGCAGAGTCGGGTGATGTTGTCTTGCTCTCCCCGGGGTGCACCAGTTACGATGCCTTCCGTGACTTTGAAGAAAAAGGAAATTATTTTAAGAAATGGGTGAACGCATTAATATGAATACCACTATGAATCCATCACTAGCCCGCCAGTCGGTAAAGAAACTCTCATTTCGAGAGAATTTCGACCTGCCCCTGGTCCTGGTTGTCCTCACCCTGTTTCTCATTGGACTGTTGATGGTTTATTCTGCCAGTTGGCAGTTTGCCCAGCAGTTGGGTAACTCAGAATACACCACTGTCCTCAGGCAGTTTGGCTACGGTCTCTTGGGTATCGGTGTGGCAATTTTCTTCACCTTCTTCGATTACCACAAGTTCAGCCATTGGGTGGTTCCCGCCATGATGGTGACCATTATCATGCTTATTGCAGTCTTCATCTTTGGTCAGGAAACCGAATTTGGCGCCAAGAGAGGTCTCTTCGCCGGCTCGATTCAGCCCTCTGAACTTGCCAAATTGATGATCGTTGTTTATCTCAGTTTCTGGCTTTACAGCAAAAAAGAGACGATGAACCAGTGGTCATTTGGTCTCATTCCTCTCATGGCCATTGTCGGTTTCACCGCCGGGTTGATCCTGGCGCAGCCGGACGTATCCGCCGCAGCCACTGTTATTCTCCTCGGTGGCATACTCTTCTTCATCGCTGGCGGAAAATTACGCCAAATCCTGCTCGTGGTTGTGGTTACAGCCATCCTGGGCAGCCTGGTTGTCCTGGTTAACGACAATGCCTCCAGGAGGCTTACAGATTACTGGGGTGGGCTCCAAAACCCTGAACAGGCATCCGATCATGTGAAATGGTCCCTCGAAGCCATCATTAACGGTGGTCTCTTTGGCGTCGGCATTGGGCGCTCCACCACCAAATTCATCGGTCTCCCAGTGGCACCCACCGACTCGATCTTTGCAGTCATCGCAGAGGAAATCGGTTTAATTGGTGCCGTAGCCATCCTTGCACTTTACGTTGCCTTCCTGTGGAGAGGATTAACCATCGCCAGCCGTGCCAAAGATGACCTGGGAAAATGGCTGGCGGCAGGCATCACCCTCTGGATCACCATCGAAGCAGTTGTCAACACCGGCGTCCTCGTCAACCTGCTCCCCTTTGCAGGCAACGCACTTCCCTTGATTAGTTCAGGTGGTTCCAGTCTTGTGACTACTTTTGCAGCTATTGGTATCTTGTCCGGAATTGCGCGCAGTTCGAAGTTGGTGATCATACCAACTCCAGAAAGGAGCCCATCTCATGCGGTTGTTAATCTGCGCAGGGGGGACAGGCGGCGGGGTGTATCCCGCCCTGTCAATCCTACAAGCCATCGGTAATCGTGCTGAAAGTGTTCTTTGGGTTGGCAGCGAAGGCGGTATGGAATCTAGCCTCGTAGCCACCACAGGAATCACCTATAAATCCATTCCTGCTGCCGGAGTGCATGGTGTGGGTTTGCGCGCCTTACCCGGGAATATCATAAAACTGCTTAAAGGCGTTATGGTCTCCCGCAAGATCCTGCGCGGTTTTAAACCCGATGTGCTCCTCTTTACAGGTGGATATGTTGCGGTTCCCATGGCCATTGCCGGCATCCGCACAAATAGCTTGTTGTACGTTCCTGATATCGAACCGGGGCTTGCCCTGCGTGCTCTTGCCAGGTTCGCCAACAGGATCGCCCTCACCGCACAAGAGTCAAGGCAGTATTTTGCATCTGGTAAAAAACTGGTGGTTACTGGCTACCCCACCCGCAGCGATTTCACCCCGAAGAATAAAATCGAATCCTTAATAAAATTAGGGCTCTCAGTCGGTAAACCGGTCCTATTGTTCGTTGGCGGTAGTAAAGGTGCTCATTCCATTAATGAGGTGGTTTTCTCGCATTTAGCTGCCTTATTGCAGGATTTTCAATTAATTCACATCACTGGTAAGGAGGATTTTTCACAAAGCCAGCTTCATAAAGAGCAATTGGTGTCTGAGTTAGCTGCCAGCTATCATTCATTCCCTTATCTTCACAACGAGATCAGTGATGCCTTCTCTGCTGCTGATTTGGCCATTTCGCGTGCTGGTGCCTCCATTCTGGGAGAACTGCCCCTCATGGGGCTCCCAGCGATCCTCATCCCCTATCCGTATGCCTGGCGCTATCAGAAAGTGAATGCCGATTACCTGGTAAACCAAGGTGCAGCCAAAATCATCAAGAATGAAAATCTGGATGAGCAATTGCTCCCCGCCATTCAAGGTCTCTTTGCTGACCCACTGGCACTTTCCACCATGCGCTCAGCCATGAGCAAATTGGCAACGCCGCAGGCTGCCTCACAACTTGCTGAACTGGTTATCACCTTGGGTTCCAACCCGGGAGGAGGATCCAAATGATTAGTTTACACATCATTCTCCTCATCTTTGTGATTTTGTTTGGAATTATCGGATCCATGCGGGGCTGGGCAAAAGAAGTGCTGGTTACCTTCAGCGTTATCCTTTCCATGTTCACCCTTACCATCCTGGAAACTTTTGTTCCTTTCTTCAAGGAAATTGTCAAAACTGCCTCTCCAGCTTCCCTATTCTGGATACGTTCAGGCATTCTTTGCGGTTTGGTTTTCTTCGGTTATCAGACTCCAAAAATCCCCCGGCTGGCGGAAAGCGGTAAATTTATCAGGAATCTCCTGCAGGATACGCTTTTGGGTAGTTTCTTGGGAATGGTTAATGGATTCCTCGTGATGGGCACCGTTTGGTATTTTCTTCACACCAGCGGCTACCCATTTGAGTTCATTTTGGCTCCGGATCCTGCCACAACCAACGGGATTGCCTCCCTCAACGTAATTCAATTCCTGCCCCCGTCATGGCTCATGACATCACCCACGATTTATGTCGCCGTGGCAGTCTGTTTTGTAATTGTTTTGGTGGTGTTTATCTGATGACACACGTGCATATGATCGGCATTGGTGGTACCGGAATCTCTTCCATCGCCCGTGTACTTCTCGAAAGAGGATACAAGGCGAGTGGATCTGACCGCGTATTATCCACATTAGCCAGGGAACTCCAGTCTGCGGGCATTACCATATACGAAGGTCATCAAGCTGCCAATATCCAGGATGCCGACCTCATCGTCCGCTCATCCGCCATCCCTGATGATAATGTCGAGGTCCAGGCTGCGCTTGCAAGCGGAATTCCAGTGCTGAAACGCGCTGATTTTCTCGGTAATTTAATGGCGGATGATTTCAGTATTGCAGTTGCAGGCTCGCATGGAAAAACCACAACCTCAGCCATGTTAGCCTGGGTTTTAACCAGTCTTCAGCAGGACCCCACTTACATCCTCGGTGGCGTCAGTAAAAACTTGAACACCAATGCCCATGCCGGCTCGGGAAAATACTTCGTCATTGAAGCTGATGAATACGACCGTATGTTCCTGGGGTTGAATCCTGATGTCATCCTGCTGACCAACGTGGGATATGACCACCCCGATTGCTTCCCCACTGTTGCTAAATATGAATCAGCATTTCGTGATTTTATCAAAAACACCAAGCCTGGCGGTTTGCTTGTTGTCAGCGAACCAGATGCCTCCAGGCTCCAAATCATCGAAAACCTCCCCGCCTCAATTCAAGGCAGCACTTACGGATTTTCTCAGGATGCCAATTATCAGGAAAGGAACTTGAAACTGAACAAACTGGGTTGCTTCAACTTTGAGGTCTTTACTTCCACTGAGGATAAAAATTTGGCAGTGGTGAACATGTCAATCCCCGGTGAGCACAATGTCCTCAATGCCCTCGGTGTGTTCTCAGTTCTTCACCAGTTGGGGTTTGCAGCGGAGAAAATTGCCGCGTCTCTCAGCAGTTTTCTTGGAACTGGCCGTCGTTTTGAGATCGTTGGTGAAGTGTCTGGCATCACAATTATTGATGACTACGCGCATCATCCTGCCAAGATTAAAGCCACCCTGGCTGCCGCCAAAAACCGCTTCCCCGGTCGCCGCATCATCGCTGTTTGGCAGCCTCATACCTACTCACGCACAAAAACCCTGGCTGCTGAATTCTCAGCCTCCTTTGAAAACGCTGACCTGGTCATCGTGTCCGAGATCTATGCCTCACGCGAAAAATTGGAAACCTATTCATCCAATGAAATCGTTAAAGCCATATCTTACACAGATGCCCGCTATTTCGCCTCATTACCCGAAATTTCCGCGTTCCTGCTTCAAGAATTACGTTCAGGTGACGTCATCATCGTTTTGTCCGCTGGTGATGCCAACCAGGTTTGTTCAGATGTTCTTTCGGCTCTACAGGAAAGGAAGGTTGACAATGGTTGATCCTCGCAAAAACAGTTACAACACAGCCACAATGGAAAGTGATTCCTCCCGTTTCTTTTCGGATTTCCCCAGGATCCAGGTAAAACCGAAACGGAATTATCAGGAACCGGAATTCAAATCGTTACCCACTCCTGAACGCCAGGAATTGTTGTCACGCCTCATCGATCACGTGAGAGACCTCTAAAGGAATTTCTTGTGAACTTAACCCTTTTGCATCATCACTTTACCGACCGGCTGCAGCAAAATGTTAGCCTGTCAAACCATACCAATGCAAAAGTTGGCGGTATTGCCGCGTGTTTTGTTATTGAAACCAGTTCCGACACCTTTGCGCTTGATGTTCAATGGCTTTGGCAGAATGAAATACCTTTTCTCATTCTGGGCAGCGGCGCTAACATCCTCGTCAGCAGCGGACTCCTGGAAATGGTGGTATTGCTCAACCGAACCAACAAGATTGAACTCATCGGAGATGTTCAGCAACCTGTCATCCGTGCCGAATCAGGCTCAATTCTGGCTTCAGTCGCCAGGTTTGCCGCCCAGAACAGTCTCAGCGGTTTGGAATGGGCTTACACCATCCCTGGCACCCTGGGTGGCGCTGTCTACGGTAACGCAGGAGCGTTCGGCGGCGATATGAGCAAATCGCTTAAAATGGCACACATCCTGCACCGACAAAGTGGCAGGATTACTCTCTCTGTTGAAGAGATGGCGTATTCCTATCGCTCAAGCACCTTAAAACGCAGTCCGGGTGATGCCATCATCCTGGGCGCTGACCTTTTTGTACAACAGGGAGACGCGGTCGAGATCAGATCTATCATGGATGCAAACGTGAGCAAACGCAAAGCCACTCAACCAGGCGGCGCCAGCATGGGATCAACTTTCAAGAATCCCGTTGGTGACCATGCCGGGCGTTTGATTGAAGCCGCCGGTTTTAAAGGGTCCCGTATCGGTGGTGTGCAGGTAAGCCCCGTGCATGCAAACTTTCTCATCAATGATGGAACTGGAACTCCGGAAGATTATTACCGCCTGATCAAACTCATCCAGGTCTCAGTGCTCGAAAAATCAGGTGTCAACTTGGAATTGGAGATCGAATTATTGGGAAACTGGCAGGATTTGGCATGAGTGATCGA
>CAZSGL010000015.1:0-23243 GCA_964606265.1 uncultured Anaerolinea sp.
TATTCTCTATGGAGAAAGATCCTATCCTGATCTTGTAAATTGAAAATTTCTTTATCGTGGCAGCCAGCCACAAAGGGAGGTATACCAGGTTAAGTTGGTGTGCCAGCCAGGATGGCTCGGATGCAAAACCGGTTGCTCGGGTATCGAACAAAACTGTGGTGGAAAATAATCCCTGGAAATCCATTACCCATTGGGGGAAAAAATGTAGTGAACGCCAGATGAGCAATTGGATAATAGACCAGGCCAGCATGATGAAGCCACCGAGGTTTATCGCCTTCAGCGTTAAAGTTATTTTTTTGTTATTGGCTGGCATCCCTGTAGAGACGATGTAAATCAGGATTCCCATGCCCAGCGTTGCCAGGGCTTCGATCAGGTTGGAGGTTACGGAACTCCCCGGATAGTAAGGAGTTTCACGGAAGAAGGCAAGTATCGCTGTCAATAAACAAAACAACGTAAAATAAACGGCAATTATTACCTGGAATGGAAATCTTCCACCGCGGAATATGTATACAGGCAGCCATACCACTGTCAGTAAGAGGACAAACAAACCGGAAGCAGGCGCAACTGAGCTGGTATGCAGGATTTTGGCAAATATTGGCAGACTGGAAACAGGCAAACATACCACCAGCGCGATCCAGAGCCAGAAGCTGGTTCTCTCCCAGGTTGTGCTTGCCTTTGTGCCATCCACTTTCATGTTTTTTGTGTTTTCCCCCGGAATAACACACCCAACGCAACGATCAATCCGATCAAAGCCCCGGCCAATACGTTTAAGTTCTGCCTGAACAATACCGGTGAGGCGGAAACTTCAGGCTCTTTCGTGAGGTCAAAGCTGAGGTTTGATAAAAGGATCGAATTTCGGTGTGTGATGGTCGCATCCGACTGGTTTGAGCTGTTCAAGAATTGGCGAAGTTCTTCCAACTCCAGGTTTGAACAACCGGAGGAAACCGGTTCCACTACCACGATCCGGCTGAGGCATTCCTCAAGGGTAAATTGGGCAACTTGAATTCGAAATGCATCCGTTGCTGCAGTTCTGAGGGCAGTGAGGGAATCGAGTGCCTCGTTTGCCCACAAAAGGGTGGTCCGCTGTGCCGTCACCGGGTCGGAGTCTCTCACCGTTAACAACCAGTTATTTCCTTTACGCATGAGGGTCATGTCGTTGAGAATTTCATCCGCAGAGGCACTTACACCTTCACTGAAAACGCTTTCCACAACGGATTTGCGAACAGCAGTGGAATCGATCACATCCCCCACTGCCATAATGAGATGGTCCAATTCAAAATCTTCCAGGTGTCCCGTATAGGCATAATCCACGGCAGTGGTGATGACTGCCTGCGATTGGTAGACAGGTTTGTGCGCGCGGGTGATGAGCATCCCAATCAGCCCGCCAATCACCATTGCCAATACCAGGACCCACCATTTTCTTGCAATTGTTTTGATCAACTCGGAGGGAACAAGATCATTTTCCATTGGTTCAAGAACTCCCTATGGCGATAATTATACCCTTAGCAACAAAAAGACCTGGATCATCTCCAGGTCTTTCACAGTAAATTTTATCGATCCTATTTTGCCTTGAAATTGATGAGAACCAGGTTTTGGGTGCAGGTCGAGGAAGTGCTGAATGGGATTAGGTTGGTGACTGGTTTCCCCTGCGCGTCAAACACCTGGATGGTCAGCAGGTCAACTGAGGCGACCGCACTTGAACCAAGCACGATCTCGTAACCACCCACGCCATACGGACTCCCGGCAACCATCCCCGCGATTCCAATTTTTGTGAAAGGAGCACCATTGTAGGTTCCCGCAACCTTTACTACGTAATTCACCAGGGGTTTTCCGGCAGCGTCAAAGATCTGTCCGGCGACTCCCTGCCAGTTACAGGCTTCCACTGGGTGAACGAAATTCCCTATGAAGGTTGGTGTGCCGGCTTGAACGGAAAATTTATCCACGATGGCGGTTGCCGCGATTGTGGCTGTAGGAGGAACATTGGTGGCTGTGGGAGGAACACTGGTGGCGGTTTTCGTAGGTGTCACTGTCGCGGTCGGTGGGACTGTGGTTGAAGTTCCAGGCGGTGCGAATGTGGCAGTCGGTGGGACTGCGGTTGAAGTTGCTGTCGGTGCCACTGTAGGAACGCTTGTGTTTGTTGGAATCCCAGTAGGTTCAATAGTCACAACAGTGGGGATCGGTGTGGCTGTGTCCACAACAATCGCCGTGGGGGTTGGTGTTTGGACAGGTGTGATAAAACCTTCACCAAATATCATGGTAAAAGTGGCCATCGTTAACAATACCAGCGTCCAGAAAATGTTTTTTAGCATACTTTCCTCCATCAATCGATTCATTATGATGGTGCAGGTTTTATGCCAAGGTCAACCAATTGGAGCTTTCCTTGTGTTATTCACCAACCTCTTCAGGTTTACCTCCCCGTAAGAACTGGTTTTGGCACATATTCAAGGAACCGAAAACCATGATGTAGAATATAATTTGAGAAAGGTGATCCCATGAAACAGGTCTTGCAAAATATGCGTGATGGAAAAACAACCGTAGGTAACGTCCCTGTTCCCGCTGTCAAGCGCAACAGTGCTCTCGTGCGCACCATGGCTTCACTGGTGTCTGCCGGCACCGAACGCATGCTCGTGGAATTCGCCGAGAAGAACCTGGTCTCCAAAGCGACCTCCCGCCCTGACTTGGTAAAACAGGTCATTTCAAAAGCAAGGCGTGAGGGTGTAATCCCGACGATTGAGGCTGCCTTTAACAAACTCGACCAGCCCATGTCCCTGGGTTATTCATCCGCGGGCATCATCGAAGAAGTCGGGCGCGACCTGGTTGGGTTTCAACCTGGTGACCGGGTGGCTTGCGCCGGCGGTGGGTTTGCCGTCCACGCAGAATATGGTGTGGTCCCGCAAAACCTGCTCGTTCACCTCCCTGATAATGTAGATTTCGATTCAGCAGCTTTTGCCACCCTGGGAGCGATCGCCTTACAGGGTTTCCGCCTGGCAAAACCACAGTTGGGCGAATCCGTTTGCGTCATTGGTTTGGGGCTCCTGGGGTTACTGACCGTGCAAATTGCGCGTGCCGCCGGTTGCCCGGTATTTGGAGTCGACATAGACCCCAGGCGCGCGGAGTTAGCCCGACTATTAGGATGTGAAGCCGTAATCCGCGAGGATTGTGAAGCCCGAGCGCTTGCCTTTACTCATTCACGTGGATTCGATCATGTGCTCATCTGCGCGGATACCCGCGCCAATGACCCGGTGGAATTGGCAGGCACTCTGGCGCGTGACCGGGGAACCGTGGTCGCCATCGGTGCCTTTGGCATGGACATCCCGCGCAAGGTTTATTATGAAAAGGAACTCGTTTTCAAGATCTCCCGCTCCTATGGTCCGGGTCGATATGATCCGTCTTATGAAGAAGCAGGCAAGGATTACCCCTATGGTTATGTACGCTGGACCGAAGGACGCAATATTGCCGCCTTCGTTGACCTTTTGGCTAAGAATCTGGTGGATGTTAACCCCCTGATCTCGCACCGCTTCCCCATTGAGCAGGCGGAAGCCGCCTACGAACTTATCACCGGTAAAAGCAAACAGGCTTTCCTTGGAGTGTTGCTCACCTATCCTGAACACAAAAAAACGGTCACACCGCGCAAGGTGTCTTTTCAGCAAAATCTGAAACCTGCATCAACCCCGGTTCAAGTTGGTGTGCTGGGAGCGGGCAACTATGCCCAGGCTGTTTTCCTGCCGGCGATGAAAAAAGCTGGTGGAGCATCCCTGCATACGATCGCCTCTGCCTCCGGGTTAAGCGCAGCGCATGCCGCTCAAAAGTTTGGCTTTGCCATTGCCGCATCCGATGAAAATGAGATCCTTGCAAATCCTGTCATCAATACAGTTGTGATCCTCACACGTCACCAGCAGCATGCCCGCCAGGTGATCACCGCCCTCCAGAACGGCAAGGCGGTCTATTGTGAAAAACCGCTGGCGATCACCCGGGATGAGTTGGAACAAGTAGAGGAAACGCTCACACAGAATCCAGGCGCGTTACTCACTGTTGGCTTCAACCGCCGCTACGCCCCCTTTGCCATCAAGTTGAAAGAGTTCATTCAATCCGCGAATGCCCCCATGGTTATTCACTACCGCGTCAATGCTGGTTTCCTGCCATCCAATCATTGGCTGCACGACCCTGCCCAGGGTGGCGGTCGCATAATTGGTGAAGGCTGCCACTTTATTGATTTATGCACTTTCCTCACAGGTCAAAACCCGGTCTCGGTGACCACCCAGGCGCTGCCGGATGGTGGTCAATTCCAGCAGGATAATTGTTCCATCACATTACGGTACAAAGATGGATCAATTGCTGTTGTCCAATACCTGGCTAATGGCAACAAAAATTTTTCCAAGGAACGCGTCGAAGTCTTTGCTGGCGGCAGGATTGGTGTCCTGGATGATTTCCGCGGACTTGAATTGGTCACTGAGACCAAAAGACGCCTCCTTAGATCCCGTATTGGTCAGGATAAGGGTCATCTGGCTTCCTGGCAGAATTTTCTCCAGTCCATTGCAAGTTCGGTTCCCCCGATCCCTTATGACGAGTTGGTATCCGTCACCCGTGCAAGTTTCGCTGCAGTGGAATCAATTGCCACCGGTAAACCAGTGTCCTTAAATGGATGACTGGTTGGATTGACTTCACTTGAATAAGATCCGTAAGTTCTCCCTGCTGTTAACTGAGATCGGCTTTTCGTCCCTGGCTTCCTTTGCTGCTTACCGGGTCAAATTAAAATTGGGGCGTTTCAATTCCTCAACCCTGAAAAATCACAAGCAATTCTTAAATGTTCCGGAATCCAACAGTCTGTTTGAAAAAACCGCTTGGCTGCGCTTCAATCACAATATCAATGTAGGAAACACCTCGATTGAAATTGCGGATGAAATCACCAGGGGTCTCTATCGACCTTTCGGAGGAGAACCACACTCACTTGACCTGTCTCTTCCCCAGCCCCTTCTCGATTGGTCGGAATATGGCGATACCGTCGGCAGCGAGGACATTAAGAATATCTGGGAACCAGCCAGGTTTTCCTGGGCGCTCTATCTCGCGCGGGCTTACAGCGTTACCAGCAAAGAGAGTTACCTGGAGTCTTTTTGGCAGTATTTCGAATCGTTTTCCACCGCTAATCCAACCTATATGGGACCAAATTGGGTGTCAGCACAGGAAGTATCACTGCGCGCCATCAACTGGTTGATGATCCTCCCCATCCTGGAACAAGCCTCCTGCACCACCTCCACCCGCATGGAATTGATGAGGCAAGATCTTTGGCAGCACCTGTTACGCATTCCACCGACAATCGCCTATGCGAAGTCGCAGAACAACAATCATCTCCTCAGCGAAGCCCTTGGCATGTTCTTGTTGGGCGATTTTTTCGCCTCGCAATCAAAGCAGGCAAAGAATTGGATGGTTAAAGGCGGCACACTTTTTGAAAACGCTCTCCTGCAGCAGATCGACACAGACGGGACTTACATTCAACACAGTTGCGGATATCACCGCCTGATGCTGCACCTGGCGCTTCTTTACAACGCCAAAAAACGCGCGGATAGAGTGTCGCTTCCTGGTGAAGTTTGCGCAAGGCTGGCTGCAGCAGCCAGTTGGATGGCCGATCAGTTGGATCTCGAGAGCGGTCAGGTTCCCAACCTCGGGCACAATGACGGCACGCTGTTCCTCCCCCCCGGCTGCCGTGATTACCACGATTACCGCCCCACAGTCCAGGCAGCTAGTATTGCTTTCAGAAGTGCAGCCTTTTTACCCCCCGGTCCATGGGACTCGCTGGCCAGGTTTCTCAATCTGCCACAATCCGCGTCGGGCAGGCAAACTACTCTGGCGCACTCCCCCGCCGCTCACAAGGTCGGTCAGGTCTCCCAATGGGCTGCCTTGCGGGCTGTTCAATTCAAACACCGTCCTGCACACGCTGATCAATTACATGTAGACATGTGGTGGGATGGGGTTAATATCGCCCGGGATGCAGGAACTTATTCTTATAACGCGTCGCCGCCCTGGCAAAACGCGCTGGTCAGCACACGGGTGCACAATACCATTACCATCGACAATCTCGATCAGATGGTGCCAGCGGGCAAGTTCCTTTTCCTCGACCGCGCCCAGGCGCATTGGCTTCCCAGTGAGGATGAAAACACACTCACGGCTTATCATCGGGGATATCGCAATAAAGGGGTCACCCACAACCGAACACTGAGGTTTACTGCGGGGGGCGGATTTTCTGTTGTCGATCAAATCGATTTGAACAATGCAACTCAACCTCGCGAAGTCACCCTGCACTGGCTGCTGCCGGATTGGCAGTGGGCGTGGCAGCACGGTTTGCTGCACCTATCCCATCAAGCCCATAAAATTGACCTGTCTATCTATGCAACTCTATCAGAACCTGGTACCGCGGCTGTGCCAATTCAGGTGGAGTTGATTCGTGCCGGTGAGCCCTTAATTGGGCATCGGAAGGATGAGATCATGGGCTGGGTTTCTCCCACCTATGGGGTCAGGGAGCCGGCATTGTCTCTTTCCTTAACATGGAAGACGGCCCAATCCCTCACCATTCAATCCGGGTGGCGATTGACAAAGGATAACTGAGCATGCATATCCTGCTGATTCACCAGGCATTCGCAGCCCTTGATGAACCCGGCGGCACCCGCCACATCGAGATGGCGCGCGTGCTGGTGCAAAAAGGTCACCAGGTGACCATCATCACCAGTCCGGTGAGTTATCTCACAGGAAAAACCCGGGCAACTAACCGCTGGAAGTCTGTTGAACAACCCATTCCCGGCGTCAAGATCCTGCGCGTTTATACCTACCCCGCCCTGAACCGAAGTTTCTTTCACCGCGTACTCGGCTTTTTCAGTTTCATGTTCTCCTCGTTCTTTGTGGGGTTGGCTGTAACAAAGGTGGATGTCATTTGGGGCACTTCTCCTCCCATTTTCCAGGGTTGGACTGCATGGCTGCTGGCTCGGCTCAAGGGAATTCCGTTTCTCTTTGAGGTACGCGACCTGTGGCCGGAATTTGCCATTGCTGTGGGGGTACTCCAAAATAAAACCCTCATACGTTTATCCTACTGGCTCGAATCCTTCCTCTACCGCCACGCAGACGTTGTGGTGGTGAATTCCCCCGGGTTCATTGAACACGTCAAGAAACGCGGCGCAAATGATGTGCGTCTTGTCGAAAATGGCGTTGACCCGAACATGTTCGTTTCTCCATCTGATGGTAAGGTTTTCCGGCAGCAGCACAGTATGGCGGGCGATTGCGTTATCCTCTACGCCGGCGCACACGGAATCTCCAACGACCTCGAGGTTGTATTGGATGCTGCTGTTCTCACCAGGCATGAACCTGCGCTAAAATTCGTCCTTGTGGGGGATGGCAAGGAAAAACCGCGCCTATTGCAGCGGGCTGCTGCGCTGAAGCTTACCAATGTGCTCTTCCTGCCCTCCGTGCCAAAGTCAGAGATGGCAGAAGTGATCGCCGCTGCTGACGCTTGCCTGGCGATCCTGAAACCGATCGAGATGTATAAAACCACTTACCCAAATAAGGTTTTTGATTACATGGCAGCCGGCAAACCTGTCCTGCTGGCAATTGATGGCGTCATCCGTGAAGTGGTGGAAAAAGCCGATGCTGGCATCTTCGTAGAACCGGGCAACCCAACCTCCCTCGCCAACGCAGCAATCCGCATCAAAGCAAATCCCAACGAAGCACAACAGCTCGGGTTAAACGGACAGTCTTATGTAACTGAGAATTTTCACCGCGGAAAACTCGCTGAGAAATTCGAAAGCATCCTGTTGGACTTGATGAAAAAAAGACCATGACTAAGATATTGATCGTCGAGGACGAGAAAATCCTGAGAGAAACACTGGCATACAACCTGACCAACCAGGGTTTTGAATTAACTACATCTGGTAACGGCAACGAAGCATTAGACCTCATCAGGACAGATCCGCCTGATTTGATGATCCTGGATATTATGCTGCCCGGAATGGACGGATTCGAAGTCTGCCGGCAGGTTCGCACCAGGTCCAACATTCCGATCCTGATGCTTACTGCCCGTGATAGTGAGATCGACCGTGTCGTTGGTTTGGAGGTTGGTGCTGACGATTACATGGTAAAACCTTTCTCAATGAGAGAATTGGCCGCTCGCGTGAAAGCCATGTTAAGGCGCGGCAAGTTTCTTCTCGAAGAAACCCAACCATCTGTTCAAAAGGCGGTGGAAGATTTCAGGGTTCTAAACTTTGGCGATTTATCAATAGACCTTGACCGCCGTGAGATCCTGAAACACGGCAAAGCGCTTGATATTAGACCCAAGGAATTCGAGTTGTTTCTTTATATGGTACAGAATCGCGGTAAAGCCCTTTCGCGCGACAGGATACTCCAGGAAGTTTGGGGTTGGAATTATGTCGGCGAAAGCCGTACCGTGGATGTTCATATTCGTTGGTTGCGTCAAAAAATTGAGGTGGACCCTGCAAGTCCAACGCGCCTCGTAACTGTCAGAGGTTCCGGGTATATGTTTGAGGGATGACATGAGAAGCATATCCTATATTAAAAAGTTAGCCATCCCTTATTTACTCGTAATCTCAATTATCCTCGTCATCATCGGCTTTTCCTCTTCAAAGTACTTTGAAAACTTCATTTTGGATAATTGGCAAAAGGAATTAGTCATTGAAGCCAACCTGGCAGCGGACCAGGTATTATACTCAGGCGCAATCCATGATCCTGAATCCCTGTCGGTGATTGTTGAAAAACTGGCGGCATCGACTGGCAACCGCATTACGGTAATCTTGCCTGATGGTTTGGTGATCGGTGAGTCCTCAAGAGCTCCTGATACCCTTGAGAATCATTTAATGAGACCCGAGATTCAAGCCGCGCTTTCTGGTCGCACAGAGACAGTTATCCGTACGAGTACCACACTACATATGCGTTTATTGTATGCCGCCGCTCCATTGGTAGAAAACGACAGCATTGTTGCAGTCATCCGCCTGGCGAAACCAATAGATCAATTGGATAAGACACTGGCAGGATTTAACCGATTTCTGCTCATTACCGAAGGTTTGGGAATCGTTCTATGTGTCTTGTTGATGTATTTACAGTCCAACAAGCGCGTCAACCCGCTCTCCAGGGTCAGTGAAAAGATCAGGCAGTTATCCTTGGGTGATCTTAAAAAGATAACCCCAGTAACCCGGGATGATGAAATTGGCACGATAATTACTTCATTCAATACAATGGTAGATAAGATCACCTTACAGATAGCGGAGATGCAGGATGATCGCAACAAAATGGACGCAATCCTTTCGAATATGAAGGATGGCGTCATTCTGGTAAACGAACAGGGTATCGTCACCCAACTTAACCCAGCCGCACAAAAAATGTTTGCCATTGACCTCAATAGTGCAGATGGAGGGTCGTTGACCGAAGTCGTCAGGCATCACCAGGTAATCGATCTTTGGAAGCGCTGCCGGGAAAACAGGGATACACAAAGTATCCAGCTCCAACTGTCACTCGATCAAGAGATCATCCAGGCAACTGCATCGCCGGTGGAAGAAAATCTGCCGGGTGATGTGCTCTTACTTTTCCAGGATCTTACTCTGGTGCATAAATTACAGACCGTCAGACAGGACTTTATTAGTAACGTGTCGCACGAATTGCGCACTCCCCTGGCTTCGTTAAAAGTGCTGGCAGAAACCTTGTCAGATGGCGCAATCAAAGACCCAAAGGCGGCAGGCCATTTCCTGGCGCAGATGGATAGTGAAATTGATAACCTGGCCCAGATCGTTCAGGAATTACTGGAGCTATCCAAAATTGAATCGGGCCGGGTGCCGCTTTCTTTACAACCTGTTTCAGCAGTAGATCTGGTAGCACCAGCAATCGAACGCATGCGCCTTCAAGCAGAAAGGGCTGGAATTTCCTTAATTAAGAATGTCCCAGGTGATCTACCGCAGGTTAACGCTGATAACAACCGAATCCAACAAGTTTTGGTAAATCTCCTGCATAATGCCATCAAATTCACCAATCCCGGTGGAAGTGTTTCTGTTACCGCTGTAGAAGATGAAAATTCCATCATCTTTTCTGTCACCGATACGGGTCTTGGTATTGCAGCGGATGATCGATTAAGGATCTTTGAGCGCTTTTACAAGACAGACCGCTCGCGTGCATCCAGTGGAACCGGATTAGGCCTTTCAATCGCCAGGCACCTGATTGAGGGTCATGGTGGAAGGATTTGGGTCAATAGCAAAATTGGAACCGGATCAACATTCTCTTTCACACTCCCAAAAGTCTGAACCTTCTTTTAAATAATTAACCAAACGTTAACAGGTTGTTCGTCTCTCCTTAACATCATCTTGCTATGATGAGATTATCTAAAAAGGAGAAGACACATGAAAAATCGTTTATTTGGTATGAGTATTGTTTTGGTGGCAATTTTTGGGATTTCCGCTTGTACACAAACCACCGTTGCGCCAACCGCCCTTGAGACCACAGCTCCCGTTGCCACAGTTGACGCAGGTGTCAATGAAGCGCCGGTTGACCCCATGTCCCCTGCCAGCGTTACCGGGGATATTATTTCTGCTGGAAGTTCAACTGTCTATCCGTTGAGCGAAGCCGTTCAGAAGTTGTTTGAACAGGAAGGTTACACCGGTCAACACACTATCGCCTCAGTGGGTAGCGGTGGTGGATTGGAACGTTTTTGCGTGACCGGGGAAACCGACATCGCCAATTCCAGCCGCAAGATCAAGGATTCAGAAGTTGAAGCCTGCGCAGCCATCAACCGCACTCCCATTGAGTTCCGTGTTGGTACTGATGCCATCGCAGTCGTAGTCAGCAAGGAAAACACTTTTGTTACCAATCTAACTTCTGAGCAATTAGGCTTGATCTTCACCACGGCAGAAAAATGGTCTGATGTCAAACCTGAATGGCCCGCTGAAAACATCCTGCGCTTTACCCCTGGCACTGATAGCGGTACATTCGATTTCTTCACCGAAGTCATCATCCAAAAACCGATGAAACTTGAAAAGCTGGACGATGCCAAAGCCAAGGTCCTCGCTGCTTCCAACCTTCAAACCAGCGAAGATGACAATACCCTTGTCCAGGGTGTCGAAGGCAGTCCGTTTGCCATCGGCTACTTTGGATTCGCTTATTACCAGAATCAGTCTGACAACCTGACCGCCATATCCATCAATGATATTGCACCGGCTTTTGAGACCGCTGAAGATGGTAGTTATGCCCTCTCCCGTCCGCTCTTCATATACTCCGATGCCTCCATCCTGAAAGCCAAACCGCAGGTTGCAGCCTTCATCTCCTTCTACCTCGATCGTGTCAACGAGATCATCGGTGATGTGGGTTACTTCCCTGCTAATGACGCTTTATTGGAAGCCGCCAAAGCCAGCCTGGCTGAAGCCCTGAAATAGATTACTCCCCTCCTCGGATAATGGCCGTCTAGTAATAACGGCCATTATCCATCTTTGTTTTCTGGAACGAGGTTCCAAAATAAATATGATCACGAATCCAAACGCTGAAATGACGATATTTAGAAAGAAATCCAGGTTGAATGAGAAACTGATAAGGTTTTTCCTCACATTCGCTGGTATTTTTTCAATTTTCACCACCATTGCCATCGTTTATGAATTGGGAAAAGAGTCATTGCTCTTCTTTGGCTTACCAGGCATCAACCTGGTGGATTTCTTAACGGGGACAACCTGGCAGCCTGTCATCGGTAAATTTGGTGTTCTCCCCCTTTTTCTTTCCACTGTCATCACCAGCTTTTTCGGCATGCTTGTGTCCATCCCGCTGGGGCTGGGCGCGGCAATTTTTCTCAGTGAGTACGCTTCACAAAAGACCAGGAAAGTGCTCAAGCCCATCCTTGAGATTCTCGCTGGAATACCCACGGTAGTCTACGGATATTTTGCATTAACCTTTATGACCCCCGTTCTAAGGGCGATCTTTGGTCAGGGCAACGTACAGATCTACAACATGCTGTCTGCAGGACTCGTAATGGGAATTATGATCTTGCCCTTGATTAGCTCCATGAGTGAAGATGCGCTGCATGCAGTTCCACAATCGCTGCGGGATGCCGCTTTCGGGTTGGGAGCCACGCGTTTGGAAGTGACGCAACAAATTGTCCTGCCTGCCGCACTCTCAGGTGTGATTGCGGCAATTCTCTTGGGTGTTTCACGAGCTGTTGGTGAAACAATGATCGTAGCTGTGGCTGCCGGTTCTGGTCCAAATTTTACGTTCAACCCCCTCAAAGGTGCAGAAACTATGACAGGTTATATCGCCAGGATCAGCGGCGGAGATCTTGCTTACGATACCCCCGATTACAACAGCATTTTTGCCATTGGCTTTCTTCTTTTCATAATCACCTTGATTCTCAACATGATCAGCCGTAAGATCTCCCGGAAATATCGTGAGGTGTATGAATAATGAATAAAACTGTTAATCCAACATCCCTCGATAGCCTTTCGGACCTTAAATTAAAAAAACGACAGAAAAAAGCTGGTTTTTTTGCCGCACTATTTCGATTGTCTACTCTTTTCGCTGTAATTGCTCTTTCCGTCTTACTGTTATCCATTATCAATCAAGCTTTCGGGCTTGTTGCCATACAGGATAAAAAAGACCGGAGCGCCATTTCTCCGGTTCCAGTGGAGGAATTATCCTCCACTGAGTTAATTAACCTGGTTGAATCAAACTTAACAATTAACCGGGTTAAGACGCTTGATAAAGAAAATCCTCTCACAGAACGTTCAAGAAAAAACCTTCTTTCTATTATCGAAGATGAGGTATTCCAATCCCGGGTCGTGGCAAGTTACCCGCTCTTCAAATCCATCCTGACACCTGGAGTATTTCAAAACGAAGTCACACAGAAATATCCGCAGGCAATCATCAGATTTAAAGCCTGGCTAAATCCTCAATTCCTTACCAAAACAATGTCCAACATCCCTGAGCAAGCCGGTATTCGAACAGCAATATTGGGATCTTTTTTTCTAATTGTGATCACTCTTTTAGTTGCCTTTCCCCTGGGCGTTAGCGCAGCTATTTTTCTTGAAGAGTATGCTGCTTCAGACACAAGACTTAGCCGGATAATCCAAACCAATATAGATAACCTCGCTGGCGTTCCATCAATTATCTACGGTATTCTCGGCCTGGCAATTTTCGTCAGAGTTTTTTCAGCGTTCACCAGCGGTGAAGTCTTCGGTGTGGAAGGGAATAATGGCAGAACCATCCTTTCAGCCGGACTGACAATGTCCCTGCTTGTCCTCCCTATCCTCATCACCAATGCCCAGGAAGCCATACGAGCAGTGCCAAACTCTCTCCGTTTTGCGAGCTATGGATTAGGAGCCACTCAGTGGCAAACGATCTGGCATCATGTGCTGCCAAACGCTCTGCCTGGGATTCTAACAGGGACCATCCTCGCAATTTCACGTGCCCTGGGTGAAACTGCCCCATTGATCATTGTTGGAGCCGCAACTTACATCACAAAAGATCCAACAGGAATTTTCTCGAGTTTCACCGCAATTCCAATTCAAATTTATAATTGGACTACAAGACCACAAGCGGAATTCCGGAGTATAGCTGCTGCGGCAATTCTCGTTCTGGTCATCATGTTGCTCTCATTCAATTCGATAGCGATTGTTTGGCGCAATCGATCCCAAAAGAACAGGTAAGGTAAAGTGATCATGTCAACCAATAATACAAAAACTTGGGCGATCGAAACAGAAGACCTGGATATTTTTTATGGTGATTTCCGCGCTGTAAAACACGTGGATCTGCAATTTGAACCGCGGAAGATCACCTCCATTATCGGCCCTTCAGGGTGCGGAAAAAGCACGGTTCTTCGGGCATTCAACCGCATGAATGATTTCATCCCCAGTGCCCACTCTACTGGCAAAGTGCTCTTCCAGGGTCAAAATATCTATGAGCCACAGGTTGACCCGGTTATTGTGCGCCAGAAGATCGGCATGGTATTCCAGAAGCCTAATCCCTTCCCAAAAACAATTTACGAAAATATCGCCTGGGGTGCGAGGATCAACAACTACAAGGGTAGTCTTAATGACCTGGTAGAGTCCTCTCTGCGGGATGCCGCACTGTGGGAGGAGGTAAAGGATCAACTCACGAAATCCGCCCTTTCACTTTCAGGAGGGCAGCAGCAGCGCCTGTGTATCGCGCGTGCGCTCGCAGTGAAACCCGAGATCATTCTGATGGATGAACCCTGTTCAGCACTTTACCCGATTGCCACTTTGAAGATCGAAGATTTAATGCGCGAATTGTCAAAAAACTATACAATAATCATCGTCACTCACAATATGCAGCAGGCAGGCCGCGCCTCAGATTTCACCGCTTATTTCACCATGGACGCGGACCGGGCTGGCATGATGGTGGAATACGGTGAGACCAGCCAGGTTTTCACCAATCCACGTAACAAGTCAACAGAAGATTACATATCAGGACGATTCGGTTAATCAGGATACTAGAGGTGCAAAATGGCAAGAGATAATCTGTTACTCCATATCCACCAGGTGCAGGACGAACTGTTGTTAATGGGAAGCATGGTCGAGCAAGCCACCTTGCGCTCGATCCAGGCGTTGAAAAAAAGAGATATTCAGGGCGCTAAAGCCATTTACAACGAAGATAATCTGGTCAATGAAAAAAGGTACGCCATCGAAAATTCGGTTCTTATTCTGATTGCCACGCAGCAGCCATTAGCACACGATCTGCGCCTAATGGCGGCTCTGTTGGAAATCGCGGCGGAAATTGAGCGCATGGGTGATTACGCCAAAGGCATCGCCAAGGTCGTTGTAAAACTCGGGGATTTTGACCTGCCCATGCCGTTAATAGAGATAGAGAAAATGGCTGCGCTGGCCATAGATATGTTCCACCGGTCTTTGAGTGCCTTTATCGCTGAAGACCCGCTGGCTGCCCGTAAGATTCCCTCAGAGGATGATGCTGTTGATGTGTTGTATCAAAAGGTTCAGAAGGATGTCGTTGAGGTGATGATCAAAAATCCTGAAATGATCGATTCTGCCAATCTCTTCATGTGGGTGGCGCATAATCTTGAACGCATGGCTGACAGGGTCAGCAATATCTGCGAACGCACGGTTTTTGTCGCCACAGGCGAACTGGGTGAATTGGAAGTGGAAAAAAAGCGTATAGATTAGGTCTCGCTAAAGCATCGTAGAAAATCAAAGAGGAGAAGGCTATGCAACCCAGTGGGACCAGTGCTGCTGATCAAATCAAACGGGACATCGATACAGTTCGCCGCGACTTGACCGAACTCATCAGGAAAGTAAATTTCACTTCTCTCCGGGATGAAACCTCCGATCTGGATACCAGGATCGCCAATTTCCATATGCGCATACAAAAGGTGCGTGAACGAAAATACGCTTTTTGTAAAGTCCTGGAATCTCAAGCTTTGGAGTACCAGAAGCAATGGGCATCCAAACGCGGACAAATCCAGAACCAGATCACCATGCAATCCAACACTTTGCAGGCTCAACTGCGCCCACTGGAATCGAGGGTTGCTGCTTTAAGCATCGGCTCCAGCTCTGCTGTGACGGTAAAAGCCATTATGAGCGAAGTGAATAGTTTTGAAACCAGGGTCAGTTCTGCTGAAAGTTCGCTGCGGGAGCTTTTCGACAGCCTGAAACAGGAATTCGGGAAGTCATCCAGGCAGGTTGATCTGATCGAGAAAGCGCTCGACCAGTCAGAATCAGCCAGCTTCGGTTTCCTCCCCGGAGAATGCATTTACATGACTACCAAAGCTGTATGGACCAGGGACGGCAGGGAAGATAAGCAGGATCCGGAGGGCATTCTCTTCCTCACCGACCAACGATTGCTTTTTGAGCAGCATGAGGAGATAGCCAAAAAGAAGGTTCTCTTCGTGACCACTGAACGTGAAAAAGTTCAGAAGTTGCTATTCGAGACCCCGGTTGTGGTGATTGAGAACATCAAGGCCACCAAACAGGGATTGTTCAAAAACGAAGATTGGCTCGAGTTTCAACTTCCCAGCGGCTCTTTTGCCCGTGATGTAAAACTGCACCTCGATGGCGGGGAATGCAACCAGTGGCAGCAGATGCTCAACCGCATCAAGTCTGGCGACATTGAAAGTGAACGTGCGCTCGAAGTAGATGTAAATGCAGTCGAAAAAGCGCGTTCGGCGCCTGCCAGATGCCCCAGTTGCGGTGGCGCTATCACCAAACCTGTTCTGCGTGGTATGAACTCGATCACATGTGATTTCTGCGGTACTGTAATTCGATTGTAGGTTTTGAAATGCCCAACCATAAATCCAGTTAATTAATTAGAAAAGGGAGTTCAACCTGAACTCCCTTATTTTTTATAGTCCTTCAAACAGGTCTTTTTCTTTCTTCTTCCCCGGCGGCGGATACGCCCGCATGTACTGGTCACTAATACCGGAGAACTTGCGAAACCATCCCAGTATGCCCCCTGTTATTTTAGTACCGCCCTGGCTCGCATGGCAGGCGGAAGCCTGGTCGCGTAAATCAGCCACGTCGCGGTAATCCACCTCCGCATGGATCGGAAAGCGAACTTCAGCGATGGATTGAAAATCGATATCGCCATTCTTGCCAAATTTGCGGGGATCTTTACCCGTGAGCCGCATGAAGAAAATCGCCAGCCTTAGGAATCCGCGCGGGAAAGTGTGAAAATAAAGTTTAGCAGGTGTAAATGCCGGGTGATCCCCTGGGTACAGGTTGGCATCCCCCGCAGCGTGGAACGCCTTTACTGTTGCGTTGTGCATGGCAATGTGATCCGGGTGGCGGTACCCGCCGATTGGGTCAAATGTGATCACCACTTCAGGTTTGAGTTTGCGGATGTATTGGACCACATCCCCTGCCACTTTTTCTACGTCCGCCGCGAATAACGCCTGGGGATGTGAATTATCCATCGTCCCCGGCATGCCTGAATCACGGTAATTGAGGAAATACACTCCGGAAAGTCCGAGAGTTTGGGCAGCACAGCGCAGTTCGTGTTCGCGCAGTTCGGCGATACTGGTATAGCCTTCCATCATTTCAGGAGGTACTTCCCCAACCTCTCCTCGGGTGGCGCACACCAGGTAGACTTGTACGCCCAGTTTGGAATAATGTGCCAGGGTGCCCCCGGTGCCAAAAGTTTCATCATCCGGGTGAGCAAGAACTGCGAGCAATGTGCGTGAAGGAGTGGTCATAGATAACCTAATCTTTCTTGTGATATTCGCACGATTATACGCCCAATCTGGTCATATCCTGGTTTCACTTCCGCAGTCGGGGCATTGTGGATTGCGTTTGATTTTTACTTCCTGGAATTGCATCTCCAGCAAATCCACAAGCAGCAGTCGTCCCACAAGTGGTATTCCAATTCCCGTAATCAGCTTGATCACCTCGTTAGCCTGGATTACACCGATGAGTCCAGGAGCTGTTGCGATCAGCCCATTCTTTGAGGGATCCGGGATAACTGCCTCCGCCGGCTTTTGGGCATATAGGCACGTATAACAGGGACCAGCCGGGTTGTGGAATACACTCACTTGTCCCTCAAATTTAAAGACAGCGCCATGAACCATCGCTTTGTCCTGCGCCACGCAGGCATGGTTGATTACCAGGCGTGCGGGGTAATTGTCTGTGCAGTCCAGCACAATATCGTACTCTTTGATCAACGCAGCAGCATTATCCTCAGTCAGGCGCTGCGCGTACTGCTTCACTTCGATCTCCGGATTAAGATTTTGAAGCATTTTTGCGCCTGAAGCAGGTTTGGTTTCTCCCAATGTTTGAACTGAATGCAGTACCTGCCGCTGGAGATTACTTAAGGCAACGCGGTCGTCATCCACAAGTCCGATCCGCCCAACGCCAGCTGCAGCCAGGTAGAGTGAAGCCGGAGAACCCAATCCTCCAACGCCCACTACGAGTACGGAGGCAGCCTTCAATTTCAATTGACCGCTCATTCCAACTTCAGGGAGTTGCAGTTGTTTTTGGTACCGTTCCACTTCGTTGGGGTTCAAACCTTCAGTCATGGGACCCTCCAATTCAAAGTACCCGACAACGTAAAATTCATTTTAACCTTGGTGTTACAATTTATTAATGCAACTTATTTTAACTCACGAACAGGCGGATTTCGATGCAGTTGGCGCGCTGGCAGCAGCTCACCTGCTGTTTGCTCCCGCGTTGCCGCTGCTTCCCAGGAAGATGAATCAAAATGTGCGCAGGTTCATTAACCTGTACAGGTCTGAACTCCCTTTTTTGGAAGTTACCGAACTACCTGCTGACCCCATCGACGCCGTCATTCTGGTGGATACCCAATCATTGGTGACCCTCAAAAGTTTGCGTAAAGATGCCGCCATTCATGTGGTAGATCACCATTTGGAAAAAACCACCCTGCCTGCCAATTGGGTAAAAACCATTGAAAAAGTCGGAGCCACCACCACTATACTTGTCAATCAGCTCAAGGAACAGAATTCTCTTTTTACTCCGACCATCGCCACACTGATGCTGCTGGGCATTTACGAAGATACCGGCTCCCTCACGTATGCCGCCACCACGGTTAAAGATGTTTACGCCGCTGCCTTCCTCATGGAAAAAGGAGCTGACCTGCGCATTTTAAGTGACTACCTCAACTCAGCGCTCACGCCCGCACAACTCGCAGTTGCCGATGAATTACTGAACAATAATCAGTTGTTTACCATCCATGGAAAAAAGGTACTTATCTCGCGTGCCTCTGCTATGGATATGGAAGAAGAGATTTCTGGCATTGCCCACAAGATCCGCGACCTTCTGGATCCGGATGCTCTCTTCCTATTGGTGCACACCAGGGAGGGTATCCGCCTGGTGGCGCGTTCCACCAGTGACGAGATTGATGTCAGCCAGGTAGCCAACTTGTTTGGCGGAGGCGGGCATGCGCGTGCCGCCGCTGCATTGCTGCATCCTGATGGCTCGCCTCAATTGCCTTCTGAGGATGTTTTTTCAGACGCCATTAATCGCATCGTGGAACACCTCCAGAAGTCAATCAAACCGGCAGTAACCGTCGGCAAGATCATGTCCAGAAAGCCGTTGTTAATTACCAGGAACACCTCCCTTAAGGATGCCTTAGAAAAGATGAAGCGCTACGGCTATGAGGGATACCCAGTCATCGAGGACAAACAAGTGGTTGGGCTGCTCACCCGGCGGGCAGTGGACCGGGCATCGACCCACAAACTCGAATTAACCGCCGGCAGCCTCATGGACGCTGGGAACGTTTCCCTCGTTCCTGATCAAACGCTTGAAGAGGTGCAGGATCTTATGGCCAGCACCGGTTGGGGTCAAATCCCGGTGATTGATCCCACTTCGAAGGAAATCGTGGGTATTGTTACCCGTACTGACCTGCTCAAAAATTTGCGTAAATTATCACCCATGAAAACTTCAACAGTGAATTACGCTCAGAAAATTGAAAATGTCTTGTCTCCCGTAAGGCTTGCCCTGCTGCGCAAGGTGATCGAAGCAGCCAACCTTAAAAATATGCCCATCTACACCGTGGGAGGTTTTGTGCGCGATTTGTTGCTTGACCGCCCCTCTCATGATTTTGACATTGTGATCGAGGGAGACGCAGTCAAGATCGCCCAGGAACTTGCAGCCCAGTTTGGAGGGCGCGTTGTCAGCCATCGGCGCTTCGGTACCGCAAAATGGCAGATCAAGGAAATCCGCCCTGCCCTGGCAAACGCCCTCAACGTTCCTGGCTCTGGCGGTGAGGACTTACCCGAGTTTCTCGATCTCATCAGTGCACGCACTGAATTCTACGACCATCCCACAGCGCTCCCTACGGTGGAGCGCTCGAATATTAAATTGGATCTTCACCGGCGGGATTTCACCATCAATACCCTCGCCCTGCGCCTCGACCGCCATCACTACGGCGAGTTGTATGACCATTGGGGTGGGCTAAACGATCTGCGCAATAAGAAGATTCGCGTGCTGCATTCTCTCTCCTTTGTCGATGACCCCACCCGTTTGCTGCGGGCAGTCCGGTTTGAGCAGCGTTTTCAATTTCAAATTGAACCGCGTACACTTCAACTTATGGAAGAAGCCCGCCCTATGCTGCGCCAGGTCAGCGGCGACCGCTTGCGTCACGAATTCGACCTGTCCTTCAAAGAAATTGATCCCTGTCGGATCATGGCAAGGATGATGGAATTGGATCTCCTAACCCCCATTCATCCGCAGCTGCGCTGGAATGTGGAGCAGGAACCCGCCATGCAAAGCATTAGGTCCGCTCAACGAGAACCTGGATGGAATTTACCAGCGCATGTGGGCAATATCCAATTGGAATTAGCCCTGCAATGGTCCACCTGGCTTGCGGGATTACCTGTTAAAACAGTGAAAGAAATATCTTCCCGCTTTAAGTTGCCTGCCCCTTTGGCCGCCGTCGTCCAGCAAACTGCTGAACTCCTCCCGATGTTGAGCCTTCTGCCTGGTATGCAGCCCAGCGACATCACCGCCCAATTGGAGTCATTCTCTGAAGTCAGCCTCTATACTGCCTGGTTGCAGAGTAATGACACGGGTATTCGGAAACTTATACTCATTTATATTCAAAAATGGAAAAGCACCCAGCCGCAAACCAACGGGGATGATCTGCGAAAAGCAGGCTTGCTGCCTGGTCCGGCATATAAAAATGTCCTGAACGCCTTACGGTCAGCCTACCTGGACGGAATAATTGACTCGTACAAAGAAGAAAAACGCCTCTTATCAGAAATCCTTGCACAGGAACTATGAGCCATATGGATTTCACAAAAGTCGTTAAAATCCAGGATAGTGAAAGGGAGTCAATCACCATTCGACCACTGGTTAAAACTGACCTGCGTGCCCTCGAATGGGAAGGCGAATTTCAGCATTTCCGCAATCTCTTTAATGACATGTACGAAAAAATTCAAACAGGTGTCTCGAGAGCCTGGGTTGTTGTTAATGAAGACAACTATATGATCGGGCAGGTCTTTCTCCAGCTGCGCAGTGACCGCCTGGAATTGGCTGACGGCTGGAATCGAGCTTATTTGTATTCATTACGCATCCGCCCGGAATATCGCAACAAAGGCATCGGGGGACGCATGTTACTACTGGTCGATGATTTCCTCGTTACGGGGGGATTCACGAGGGTGACTCTAAATGTAGCCAGGGACAACCTGGCAGCCATCCGCCTGTATCACCGCCATGGATACAAGATCGTGGCAGAAGAGCCTGGCATCTGGTCTTACCCTGATGATGAAGGTTCATGGCAGACGATCAATGAGCCTTCCTGGCGCATGGAAAAGATTCTCCCCGTCGCATGATCTTCTTCAGGGCGAATTAACGCTGAGTTCGATCCCGGGAGGGGATTTCAAATCCACCTGTAAGCGATCCAGTATCTTCTGCAGGTTAGCTTGCGCAGGTTCAAAGTCCAGCGATAAAGATTCCCAGTTAACCATGAATGGTGCCACTGTGACCTTGCGAATGTGGTTGTTCTTAACCGTGATTTGAACCATCGCGGAGCGCTGCACATCCGGCAGCATGTGCTGATCAGAGACCAGGTTTCCCAGGCTGTACAAAATCAATGCCTCGTGTCCATCCTCGCTCGAAGTGAGCCATTCCATCCGTTGAAGGACATGCGGATGGTGCCCCCAGATCAGGTCAGCACCGGCGTCCACCCATCCCTGGGCTAATTGCTCCTGTTGCGCGTCTGGTCCAGCCTGGTACTCATTTCCCCAGTGCGCCGAAATGACCACGAAATTCCCGGCACTTTTTTGCGCTCTGATGCTATTGATGATGGCTTCTTCATCAACCTCTGTACCCACAACATCAACCCCGATGAATACCAGGTGCTTCTCTGCCAGTTCGTCCATCCACGTACCATTCACTTCATGGAGTGTCTGAAACCCTTCTGACGCAAGCAGTTGGCTTGTCTTAAAAATTCCCCCCTGTGTGCAATCATCCTGGTGATTGTTATTCGCTGTTAACAGTTTGTATTCGGCGGGTCGCAATACACTCAATTGGTTACTGCCGGCGCATAGGTTCATATCCGCGTTCGGGAGATCCGATAACGTGGTCAGGTTTTCTGTCAGTGGGGATTCCAGATTTGCCGCGTAAAGGTCATCCATTGAATCATTTACATTAACCAGATCCTCTGGCAGAGACAGGTCAAGCATTTCCCAATCCGCAATTATGGGTTCACCACCGCGTGCCAACATGATATCGCCGCCGAATGTAATCGTAAAAGCGTCATTTCCTGAGCAGCCGGAAAGGAACAGGAGCGCAAACAACAGCGCTCCTGCCGCAATTTCATTTCGTGTTCTTATTTGAAGATGAATGAGGATGTCCATTCCGGCGCGTCCGGTGCTTGCCCAGATTCAAGCATGGTGCGCCATTGTTCGTCGGTCATGCGTTGATCCAGCGGTACGGGGAATTCGTAATAGGTGTACACCGCCCCTACCGTCACATGCCAGGGCTCCTGCGGCGAGACGACAAAGATCAATGTCGGGTAACCCACTCCCTGCTCCAGCACCCGTCCAATCCCGGTTGCTACATCAGCAACCAGCGCGGATTTCTGATCTTCAAGGGTTCCCCGACCCTGGATGTCCTCTGCCGGGTCAGCCGAGGCGATGGTAACGGCTTCAAGCCACCCGCCGTAGTAGCTGATGCGCCAGTATTCGTCATCGGTAAGTATTTCACCATTTAATTCCTTCTCTGAAACCATCAGCAGAAATTGAAGTTGCTCGATCAGGTTGTCCAGGTTGCCGGCGGTCACATCATCAAGCATTTCTCGTCCCGACAATCCATTGCGGGTCATTTGAGCCAATGCTAGTAAACGTGCGTAGGCTTCAGGGTTTGGTTCCACGTAACCCAATGGGGGTTCATCTTGTACGCCGCCACCCATTTCTGCCATCACCTGTTTGGCATAGAGTATTGTGTCGTGTTTTAATTCTGTCCACGAGGCCAGCGCGGTTTGCATATCTTTATTCAGCCAGGCACGCGACCGCATGAAGGCAGGATACTGTTCACCCTTCACCGCGAAGACCGGCTGCAGGGAGTAAAGCCACGACCAGTAGAGGTTTTGCGTCCACGAGTCAATCCCGAAACCACTAACTTCATTTGTGACTTTGGTTAATTGGGTATCGTAATTTTCAAATTTCGTTTCACCCATCATATCCAACAGCTTATAGGCTTCAATGGAACCCATGGCTGCCAGCATATCCAGGCTTTTTGGCAGGTCTCGCGGCTTCTCTAGTTTGCCCACCTTTGCCCACATAAACTGCCGAAAAAGGTATT
>CAZSGL010000016.1:0-22869 GCA_964606265.1 uncultured Anaerolinea sp.
AGCTTTCGCCTTTGGCTGTCGTTTATTACATCCAACAAGAACTACTGCATCCTACGAGTAATACTTTATCACAATAATTTACAGAAGTCAAGGAGCAATATAGTTACAAACTGGAGCAAATTATTCTCCTAAAGTTTCCTTGGACTTCTTTGTCATTTTTCCGCGTTCTTCGGTATTCAAATTACGTTTCCTGATCCTGAAGTTCAGCGGGGTCACTTCAAGCAACTCATCTTCAGCCAGGTACTCTATTGCCTGATCCAGGCTCATTGTAAGTGGAGGGCTGAGACGTACTTCCTGGTCTTTATTGGATGAGCGCATATTGGTTAAATGTTTTTTCTTGCAAACATTTACAGAAAGGTCATCTGGTCTTTGGGTTTCTCCAACCACCATTCCCTCGTAAACGTCTACACCTGCACCAATAAACAAGATTCCCCGTTCTTCAGCATTCTTCAACCCAAATGTTGAACTAACACCTGTCTCCCAAGACACAATTGAACTGGTAGCCCTTGAGGTAATAGTTCCTGCCAGCGGTAAATATCCATGGAAAAGCGAGTTGATTGTTCCTGTCCCTCTCGTGGCAGTCAAGAATTGATAGCGGAAACCCAATAACCCTCTGGTTGGCGCAAGATATCGTAGATGAACAGTGTTGTCTGGATTATTAATCATATCCAGCATTTTTCCACGACGACTTCCAAGCATTTCTACTACAGCGCCTACTGTTTCCGGGCTTGTTTCGATATGCAATTCTTCAAACGGTTCCAACAATTCACCGGTCGCAGATTCCTTGATGATCGCTTCTGGCCTGGAAACCTGGAATTCGTAGCCTTCTCGTCTCATCGTTTCAATCAATATTGCTAGATGTAACTCTCCCCTGCCTGAAACAACGAATGTATCTGCAGTTTCAGTGTCGGCTACGCGCAACGCGACATTGTTCTTTAATTCGTCATACAACCGTTCTCTGAGCTTCCGTGAGGTCCCCCACTTCCCCTCCTTTCCAGTGAATGGCGAGGTGTTTACTCCAAATGTCATTCTAACGGTCGGTTCCTCAACCTCAATGGTTGGTAAAGCGACTGGGTTTAATGGATCCGCTAATGTCTCGCCAATTGCAATTCCTTCCAATCCAGCAATTGCAACAATTTCTCCGGCCTGCGCAGATTCAACTTCAACCTTGTCCAAACCTTGATAAACATACAAATAACGGGCTTTTTCAGGTAATACGCTGCCATTCTTTTGCATTCGGGCAACTGTCTGACCCATTTTTATCTCACCGGAGTGGATGCGTCCCACAGCAGTGACACCCCTGTATTCATCATACCCAAGGTTAGTTACTAAAATCTGAAGAGGAGCATCTAGATCCACTTTTGGACCAGGAACGGTATCCAATATCGCCGTAAACAAGGGTTCAAGGTTTGACTCCAACTCCATTGTCATACCAGCTTGCTGGGTGATTGCATTGGTATAAATGATTGGAAAATCAGCCTGATCATTGTTTGCGCCTAATTCGATGAAAAGATCAAAGGTCAGGTTTACCGCTCGTGAAGGATCGGCATCTTTACGATCCATTTTATTGATGACCACAATCGCCTTGTGCCCTCTTTCAAGCGCTTTTTTTAAAACAAATCTAGTCTGTGGCATTGGACCTTCTGCAGCATCAACCAGAAGGAGGACTCCATCGACCATATTCATAACACGTTCTACTTCCCCACCAAAGTCGGCGTGTCCCGGAGTATCAACGATGTTAATCTTGACAACCGTATTGGTTTTCTTGTCAGGAATCTCAATAGCCGTGTTTTTCGCGAGTATTGTGATTCCCCTCTCCCGCTCCAGGTCATTAGAATCCATGACTCTTTCGATAATTGTTTGATTTTCTCTAAAAACTCTAGCCTGTTTTAATAACCCGTCGACAAGAGTTGTTTTTCCGTGGTCTACGTGGGCGATAATGGCAATGTTCCGAATATCTCTTCGTTCAGTAAGCATATTTTTTCCTATAAATACTATATAAATTCGACCAGTTATAATATCAGAGTAGGCATCTTCTGAACAGGGGCAATTTCGTCGCTCCGATAATTGATATGTGGTAGGGGAAAAAATGAAGAAATCAAAATCCATTTCACTTGTGCTGGGCGGTGGAGGTGCCAGGGGACTGGCTCACATTGGCGTACTTAAGGTAATGAGAGAATATAATATTCCAATATCATCCATATTCGGATGCAGCATGGGAGGGTTGATTGCCAGTCTATTTGCCATTGGCACAGATATTTATGAAATAGAAAAAATTGCCCGTAAATATTCCAGTGTTCGCGAAATGATTAAGCTTGTTGATTTCACTCCCCATCGGCGCGGGGTTATTGTTAGCCAACGTTTAAGGGGTTTCTTTTCCCAATTCATCGATGAAAACTTACGGATTGAGGAAGCAAAAATTCCTCTTTACATGAATGCAGTCGATTTGTTGTCTGGCGACGAAGTAGTATTTGATAAAGGGAATTTGCTCGATGCATTAATATCCACCACTGCGGTTCCAGGGTTGTTCTCACCTGTTGAAAGCGTAAATAACTTACTTTTGGCGGATGGAGGAGTAATAAATAACCTCCCTATTTCAACAATGAGAAAATATTCTTTTTGTCCTATCGTTGCAGTGGATGTACACCATTCTTTTCCCAATCCACCTTCGTCCTCCCACAAAGGCTTTATTTCTACGAATACAGTCATTCCCGAATTTGTGCGCGATTTCTATCGCGCAGAGATGATTATGGTTAGAAAAATAATGGATATCCAACTTTCAGAAAATCCAGCGGATTTACTCATCCGACCAGTAATCGATCCGGAAATAAATATGTTCCTGGGTTTTCAACGAGCAGAAGAATTAATTCTGGCTGGGGAGAAAGCCGCTCTCGAAAATCTTGATGAAATTCTAAAATTAATCAAGGATTCTATTTTTTAAGACCAAATTTTAGCAGTATGAGATATAAGCCAAGAAGCACAAGTCCAATTGAACCAGTGTTCTGCAGAAAACCCAAAGCATTTGCTGGGTTTCCTCCTATATACAGGCCAGAACCAACCATGGCCAAAATTCCACCTGGGATTAATGGCCACCAGACAAAAGTTTTATAGAAAATGCGTGAGCAAACTGTTATCAGAATCCAACCAAGCGAAAACCAGACCAGCATTATCCCGGTGTCTCTCAATCCGTTTACATCACCGACAGTAGCCCAGCCATTGTAGACTCCGATTCCAATTGTAATGAGCAGTAATCCTGGAATGAATAACCCGATACTCTTCTTGAAAAATCCCCAAAGGATAAAGACAATGCCTACTGCCTGGGAGACTGCCAGGGAGAATATGAGAACCGAAAGTTCACCAAATAAGAAAACTATTGCCACTGCCAGGCTTACCATTACTATAAACAAGGACCACCAATAATTCTTTTTAACCAATAATCTTGAGCTTAAGAATATTCCAAACCAACATAGCGAAAAGAGAATTAATCCAATAGCCAGAGAAATGAATATTTCTAGTTTTATAAAATGTTGAAATAGAATGAAGAAAATTCCTCCTAAGCCCAATACATTTAGACCCGCAATATACCAATTATTCTCTTTAGTCCAGATTCCATATGCGAGTATGACAACGCCAATTATCGGGGGTAAGGCAATTGGAATCCAACCAGTTTGAACTTTTTGATCTATAAACAATAGTAATCCCCCAATTACCAGGATTACTCCTATTGCAGGCGCTAAATGGGTGAACTTATGTTTAAAATCGTTGTTACTATTTTTATATTGTGATGATGCCATATTCCTTTGCCTTTAATACAGCCTGCATCCTGTCCCTGACACCTAATTTGCTCAATATACTGGACAGGTGATTTTTTACTGTACCCTCTGATATCACTAAGATGTCAGCAATTTCTTTGTTGCTTGCTCCTGTTGCCACGTATTTCAATATTTCAACTTCTCTATTTGACAATGGATCTGCAAGTGTTTTCTTGGGATCAGTCGAGGTTGGTCGAGAAATCCTTGAAAACTCAGAAACAACTTTAGCGGTAATTGAAGGCAAGAGAAAATACTCGCCTTTATAGGCAGCCCGTATTGCTTCAATTAGCTTTTCTGCGGAAACATCTTTTAACAAATATCCAACGGCGCCTGCCCTTAGTCCTTCAAAAACGGTTTCATCATCATCAAATGTTGTTAATACAATAACCTTGATGTTTTTTCCTAGCTTTACAATTTTCCTCGTTGCCTCAACCCCGTCCATGATAGGCATACGCAGATCCATTAGAACTACATCCGGGGACAATGTAAAAGCCAGGCGCAATGCCTCTTCACCATTAGAGGCATCGCCTATGATGTCAAGACCTGGATAAGCACCGAGGAGGGTCCTCAGTGCTTCCCTAAAAAGTGATTGGTCATCGGCAATAAGTATCTTAATCGACATGGTTACTCGGAATCTTAATTTTCAACATAAATCCTTCTCCTGGTGAAGTCTTGATTTCTACTTCGCCTTTAAGCAAACGTACACGCTCTTTAATTCCTATAAGTCCAAAACCCTGATCCATTAAATTGTTACCAACTCCATTATCCAGCGAGGTCAGCAGCATATGATTTCCATCAGTATAATCCAGTGTTAATTTCACCTCACTTGCTTTTGAGTGTTTTACAGCGTTATTGACCATTTCTTGTGCAGCCCGGTATAGCGTTAGGTCCACCTTTGCTGAAATTTCCCTTGTTTCCCCTATAACATTTACAAAAATCTTTTGAGCTTTTGAGGAGGATGATTCGGCAATTATCATTAATCGCTCCGCCAATGGCTTAATATCAATGGATTCCTGCCGAAGTGCAAAAACTGAGTTTCTAACATCTATCAAAGCTTCTGAAGAGAGGTGGGTCGCGCTTTCGATCATCTTCTCTGCTTTATTTTTGTCTTTATTGATGACTGCTGTGGCTGCCTTAAGCTGCATGTTTATTATGGTTAAATAATGACCTAAACCATCGTGGATCTCTCTTGCAAGGCGATTGCGTTCCTGAATGATTGTTAAATCCTTTACTTTACTGGCATATTCGCTAAGATTTTTATTAGCCTGTGAAAGTTCATCCGCAAGGTTTTCCAATTTAACTCTGGCGCGCAATTCGGTTACAGCCATTTGAGTGAAAATGAGTATAACTACCTGACCAGTAAAGAAGAATGGAGTTCCCTGCCAAACTTCGGCAAGACTGTTGGAATATGCCAACACAGATAAAATGTAAGTCGCAATAATTGCTCCATTTACAACCAGCATCCTGTCCTGGTCGAGGAGCATCGCTGTGTGAGCTACAAGGGGAAGGAGGACAAGGGCATTAATTCCTGCTCCCCTACCCAAATACACGATTAATCCTCCAAGTAGTAGTTGTGCTGCGAAATAAAGTAGTTTCGATATATCTGAATCGGCTGTTTGAGCATAAGCAAAGCCGTAGATACCTAAGGTTATATAGGCAACCCCCAGAAAAATGATTGCGAGAATCAATAATGGATTGGTTATTGGGGCGCTGCTAAAAATAGTAAAAAATGATATGAAAACTACAAGCGCAAAAGCTAAATCTGTGCCGGTGTTTAGGGAAAAATAGGCTTTCTTTTCCAGACTCATCCTAGAAATTATAGCATCCTGGTCGATACTAAGAATCCTACCTGGGTAATATTGATTAAATGAAAATTGCCAATTATTTACCGGTAAACTCCAGGTAAACAGGATCATGATCCGAAAACCGCAATTCTTGGCTAAAGGTAGTATTTATGTGTACAACTTTATTAGCCAAAACTCTCTCTTCCAACTCTGAATTTATTAGTATGTAATCAAACTGGAGACTATTCCCCTCAAAAATATAGCTGTACATCTCTGCTATTGGTTCACTGTTTACAGGAGTTTTCATACTAATTTTCATAAACTCGCTAACGGTATTTGACCATGGATAATCATTCAAATCACCGGCAAGGATAATGGTCATTTCATCACTTAGTTGGCGAAATTTTTCAATGTTCTCCACAATCAACTTCGCTTGTGTTTCCCTTTTTGATTGTTCTGGTTTTTCTGGCGGTTGAATGCTTCCCCAATTTGGTGTGGTCGCAGCTTGAGAAACAAGATGCACTCCAAGAATCATTATTTTTTCTTTATTCCAGGTGAATAACCAAGCCGTGGGTTTTCTGGTGCCCCAAAATGCGTTTTCGTTTTGCGCAAACCCGTAAGGGTTTTTTGACGCAACGACCTCTCCATTCATTACACCGAACCCGCGTACATTTGTATCTGGTTGATCCAGGATTAAGCCTCGATCTGCTCGATACAATATTACTGATCTGATATTCCCACCTTCGATCCCTCCATCTTGATTATTTTTTGGAGGATTATCGCTTGGGGTGTACTCTGGTCCCCCACAGTCCTTTATCTCCATTACAAGGTTTTCCAATGTTTTCTGGGCAGAAACATTCGCATCGTCAACGATTCCACTATCATCCAAAACTTCATGTAAGACAACGATATCTGGGGATTCAAGATTGTTTGCAATTTGACAACTAACGCCTTTTATCTTCCTCTCTTCATCAAACAAAGAAAAATTCTCAATGTTATAAGAAACAATTGTCATAGAATCATTGCTTTCGTCCTGGATGAATTCTTGTTCATGTTCAGTTGAATTAATTACAGGGTCATTAACCGTCCAGATTTTGAAATTTCCAAAAGAATAATCCATAATTCCAACTATCGGGATGGAGAACTGATCCCCCACGTTTACTTTTTGAGAAAAACTGGAGGCTGCATCTACCATGATCATTTCAGGATTTTCATCGCCCTCCCTTAGTAACAAATTTCCGTCTTCCGAGATCAGGTTGTTATTGGTTTTACTATCAGGTAGAACAATGAATTCGTTGAATGAATTTTTTGGGCCAACAATGGTTCCGCTTTCTACGCCAACCAGCATGAATTCCAGGCTTTCGTAATAATCCAGACCATCAACTGTAATATTAAATTCTGAATCGCTATCAATATGTTGATCCGGGGTTGTTGTGGTGCCATTATGGATTGAAATATAATTTGGCATTCCCATACGACCAGGCACTATTCTTATGACCGGGTCGTGGATCTCGGTCCTGGAAAGGTTGTGATCCTCAAAGCTACCCGCTGTGAATTCTTCAATTCTCCCGTCGACTGACACAATCTGACCTGGGAATACATCTGGATATGTTTTGGTAAATACAAAAATCGCCTCAGAACTGCAAGCTTGATCGTCAGGGGTTATTGCCTGCATTGTGAAACCAGCTTTGAACTTAAGCGTTACTACCCCTTCTACTTCCGCTACTCTCCTATTCTTGTAAGGTGAACTATGGGCGCATCCTTGAATTTCTGAGATGCGCACGCGATCGGAATCTTCGTTAATCTTTGGGGTGCAAGAAGCGATAAGTATTACCAATGCAAAAACGCTTAAAACTCTGTTTATTTCCCAAGCCTGCCCGTTTTGCCTGATGTCACATCCCATTATTGTATAATCTTACTTGAAACTACCAAATCCGGAGGCATATGGGAAATTTTATTGCCGCAATAGACCAGGGAACCACCAGTACACGGTTTATCGTTTTTGACCAAAATGCCAATATTGTGGCAAGTGATCAAAAAGAGCACAGACAAATCTATCCCGCTCCAGGATTAGTTGAACATGATGCGCTGGAAATCTGGTCAAATACCCAGGAAGTGATCGCCAATGCAATGCGTAAATCGGGACTTAAATCTGAAGACATCACAGCCTTGGGAATCACAAATCAGCGTGAGACATGTGTTTTATGGAATAAGGTCACAGGTCTGCCTTATTGCAATGCCATTGTATGGCAGGATACCCGGACTGCCTCAATTTGTGATGAGCTCGCTCTACATGGCGGCATTGACCGTTTTAGAGGCAAGACCGGACTTCCACTTGCCACTTATTTTTCTGGTCCAAAGATCAAATGGATGCTAAATCACGTATCCGGGATTAAAGCCGATCTTGAAAAAAGAGAGGTACTTTTCGGAAATATGGATTCATGGCTTATCTGGAACCTTACTGGTGGAACGCGAAACGGAGTTCATCTAACCGATGTAACAAATGCCTCCAGGACAATGCTAATGGATCTGATCACACTAAATTGGGATGAGGATATCCTACAAACCCTTGGAATTCCCTCGAGCATTCTCCCGAAAATCGTTTCGAGTTCAGAGGTTTATGGTTTCACCCAGACAATCCTCAAGAACATCGCTATTGCAGGTGACCTTGGAGATCAACAAGCCGCTCTTTTTGGCCAGGGGTGCTACAAAACCGGTGAGGCAAAAAACACCTATGGTACCGGTTGCTTTTTATTAATGAACACAGGAAATCAACCTGTAAATAGCAGGAATGGATTATTAACAACGGTTGGTTACCGTATTGGTGACTCACCAGCTGTGTACTGCCTGGAAGGGTCCGTGGCAATTGCCGGAGCTTTGGTTCAATGGCTACGCGATAACCTACAGTTTATTGACCATTCATCTGATATTGAACCTCTAGCCCGCACGGTTTCTGACAATGGCGACGTCTATTTTGTACCGGCATTCTCAGGTTTATATGCGCCTTATTGGAAATCTGATGCCCGCGGAGTGATTGTAGGGTTGACCAGATTTGTGAATAAGGGACACATCGCGAGAGCGGCTTTGGAGGCTACTGCCTTTCAAACTAAAGAAGTATTAAATGCGATGGAAATCGATTCCGGAGTAAATCTAAAGACGTTAAAAGTGGATGGCGGCATGGTCGTAAATGACCTATTGATGCAATTCCAGTCAGACATTCTTAATGTTCCCGTAGTACGTCCACGCGTAACTGAAACTACAGCACTTGGCGCTGCTTATGCTGCTGGGCTTGCAACCTCATTTTGGAAATCCACTGATGAACTCCTCTTAAACTGGGGGAAAGACAAGGAGTGGATTCCTAATATGGAATCTGAGCAGCGCAATAAGAGTTACGGCAAGTGGAAAAAGGCGGTAACAAAAACATTTGATTGGGCTTAAGCAAGAATCATTCGCATGACCAAAGGTAAGTTTACAAACAATTTCATCCTGCTAATGCAATCCTTGACTGAAAACGACTATGCAACTACAATCTAAAGTCGCCTCCAAGGAGGTAAATCTAATATAGAGCGAAGGTAACCAAAACACCGGTGAGAGGCGCTCGAAGGAATTGAAATGGACAAGATTGTTATTTCTGCAGTCAAGAGAACGGTAACTGGCAAACAGGTGGGTGTTTTACGAAGAGCTGGCAAACTTCCAGGTGTGATTTACGGGCATAAAGTAGATCCAATCGCAATAACCATGGATCTTAAGCAGTCCACTCATATCTTAAACATCGCCACTTCTTCAAGTATTATTCAAATTGATTTGGAAGGTGTTGAGTATTCAGCGCTGGTACGTGAAAAACAGAAAGATTACCTAAAAAACCGTTTCATTCATGTCGATTTTCAATCAGTTTCACAGACTGAGAAGATTAAAGCCGAGGTTGGAATCGAATTCGTTGGCATTGCTCCTGCGGTTAAGGACTTCAGCGGTGTTATTGTTGAAGGGATTACTGCCATTGAAGTGGAAGCCCTTCCAAAAGACTTACCAGAACGGTTTATTGTTGATATTTCTCAACTAACCGAGATTGGTAACGCGATCTACATTAAAGACCTTACAATTCCAGCCAATGTTGAGGTTCTGAGCGTATTGGAAGATATGATTGTCATGGTGTCTGCTCCTGCAGCCGAAGAAATTGAGGTTGTAGAAACTGAAGAACTGGCAGAAGAACCGGAAGTTATCGAAAAAGGCAAGAAGGAAGAAGAAGACGAAACACCAGAGTAAAGTCAATTTTATACAGCAAAAAAACAACGGGTTTACCCGTTGTTTTTTTATTTAATCAAGCCAATCAACTCGTGGACTACCTTTGCGGTAAATCCCCACAAATGTTCGCCGTTGTAATCTTTATAATGAATCACTCTGCGAATCCCGAATTTTTCGTTATGATAATCTTCTTCGTAGTAATTCCCCTCATCCATCAGCCATTTCAAGGGAATGGTAAACACTGATTCGACTTCGCATTTGTTGATATTCATCTTTGCCGGCCATACCATTATTGCCACATAAGGGAAAACTGAAAAACCTGTGATCGTGGTTAATGCCGGTAATGCACCTAAAATCTCAATATTTTGAGATGTGATGCCAATTTCTTCCCTGGTTTCGCGTAAAGCCGTTGTTTCAAGGATTAGGTCTGAAGGCTCAAAGGATCCACCAGGAAAAGACACTTCATTTTGATGTGTGCTCACGAAGTGAGTCCTCCTCGTGAATACCAGGTGCCAGTCACCTTCCTGCTGTACCAGTGGAATCAGGATCGCAGCCCTGAGGAGATTCCCATCAATTGGGAGTTTAACGAATTTTGATTGGATCAATTCTCGTTTGAGGAGTTCTGGTAGGTCAATCATTGTTCCAAATCAATGATTTCTGGCTGATTCGCATCTTCTTTTTGATGTATTTCGTCTTCAACACCAAGCAAACCGATCTCACGTAGTAATTTCTGGTCAGACATCTTTTTATCGATGGTTATAGATCGAGCAAAGATCAGGTAACCGGTGTGGGAAATCATTCTATCTGCAGGTCGAAACCGCAAAGGTTCAGATTTGTAATAGCGTAAAGATATATCGCACACATCAACAAATGCAAACTCATTTTGCCTAAGCGTAATCAATAATTTCACGACCTGGTTCATAGTAGGCAGGATACAACCAAAATATCCACCAGGTTTTAAAGCTCGCTTGACAATATGCATGTAATCATAAGAATTAGCCACATCCAGGAATACAGCGTCAACCCCGCTTTCTAAAAATCCTTCAGATATATCCTGCACCTTGAATTCGACGCGCTCAGAAAGGTGCAACTTTTCAAGGCTTTTCCTGGCTATTGATTGAGTCTTTTCGTTTACTTCGTAAGTATAGACTTTACCCTTTTCGCCAACATAATACGCAAGAGCTGCTGTAAATGAACCGCTGCCAGTTCCTGCTTCAATTACACTTGTCCCGGGAACAATCCCCATGTGCAGCAATATATATCCAATTTCCTTGGGATACATGATTTGTGTCGCCCTTTTGGTGTGTTTCAATAAGTCGGGCAATGAAGGTTGCAGCAAAAAAAACGGACTGCCATTGTGACTGAATATTTGGCTCCCCCAGGTCTTGCCAATTAAGTCATCATGTTTTACCACACCACGGTGTGTATGAAGTTCCTGTCCAGGGGTTAATGCAAAAATAAATGATTTATGACTGAGCCCAACCAATTGGATCAAGTCTCCAAGCGCCGGACATAAAGTATTTGAATTTTCAGTCATTCTTCCCTCTAGGCTTTTCCTGATCCTTTACACTGGTTTCAACGGAAGCCATGCTCAGCCAGTAACCGGTAAAGAGGAGAATTACAGCAGCGATGATGCCTGAACCTAAGTTGATCGGACCGAGGGGTAGAAAATTGATCTTGTAAAACATGGCAACACCGTGTCCAATCCAGAAACCCAGGATTGAAAACAGGTTATAAATAATGAGCCATTTGAACCCACCGCCACGCCAGAAATGAAACCCGCAGCCAATTATCATAGCGATCAAAGTACCAAGCAAAAATGAAGGTAAAGACATTATTTCTCCCTAAATATTTCATGAATAAGGCCGCTGCCGATTACTTCATTATCATCATACACTACTGCAACTTGACCAGGAGTAGCATCCCTCACAGGATCGTTGAAAATTAATTTAATTATTCCAGTTCTATCATCTACTAACCTTACTGTTTTCGGGTTTGATTTATATCGAATTTTTATATCGTACTCACGATCAAATGAAGGCTTCTTACCCGAGATCCAATTAAATGGTCCAGCAGTAATAATAGAATATTTTAATGATTCATTGTTGCCAATTATGATCTCATTATTATTTACATCTTTATCGATCACATATACGGGCGATTGATAACCAGACCCAAGCCCTTTCCGCTGACCGATCGTGTAGTAAGCAAGACCGTTATGCTCCCCCACGATATTCCCAGATAAATCTCGTATTTTCCCTTTCGATATTGGAGAGGTTGAATGTTCCTGTAGGAAATTTCGATATCCTCCCGCTCCGACAAAACATAAATCCTGAGAATCCGGTTTCCGGGCTACTTCAAATTTGTATTTTTCCGCAATTAAGCGGACATCTTCCTTTTTATAAGTCCCAAGGGGAAAAAGTGTTTTCTGCAATTTTAGTTGATTCAATCCTGACAGTATATAAGATTGATCTTTTTTCGCGTCAATCCCCTTTTTGAGATGAAAAACGTGATCATGATCTTCTTCTATAATGGCATAATGACCAGTAACAAGGTATTCTGCTCCCAGTTTGAGAGTTTTATCAAGTAACTCTCCCCACCTAAGGCTTTGATTACAATAAAAACATGGATTTGGGGTTAATCCGTTTACACTCATTTCAATAAAGGGATCAACCACTATCTTTTTAAATTCTTGTTGAACATCAACAACATAAAAAGGTATCCCCAGGATTCCCGCCACTTGGCGGGCTTGGTGGATGGCTTCTGGAGTGCAGCAGGCGTTATCGCTACTCTCACAATTTCCAGTCCACAATTTGAGCATTATCCCAGTGACGTTGTAACCTTGTTGGATCATCAATGCAGCTGCGACAGAACTATCCACCCCGCCGCTCATTGCCACTACAACGTTCTTTGCGGTCATAATTAGTTACTACCCATTGCGTAAATTATTGATAATTTTGGGGAGTACTTCCAAAAAAGAACTAACTTCATCTTCGTTGGTGTTTTTACCTACAGTAACTCGCAAGGCTCCCATGGCGAGATCTCCTGGAATGCCAATTGCTAGTAAAACTTGTGATGCTGATGGGCTTCCAACCTTACAGGCAGATCCGGAGGATACAGAAAAGCCAGCCATATCGAGAGCAATGACCAGTTCCTGTCCCTTGACCCCTTCAAAAACAAAACTAGCGTGGTTGGGCAATCTATGGGCAGGATGTCCTGTCAGGTATGCTCCAGGAATATTATTTAATGTTTCTGCAATAATCTGATCGCGAAGATGTATCAAATGAAGATTTATTGATTCTCTTTCCTGGTACGCCATTTCCATTGCTGCTTGCATGCCCACGATAAGCGGGACATTATGTGTGCCGCCTCTTCTTCCATTCTCTTGCCCGCCACCTACATTTTGCGACTCAAGGTTTAATGAATTGGGAAAAAGCAAACAACCTACTCCTTTGGGTCCGCCAAATTTATGAGCTCCGATTGAAAGCATATCAATATCAAGGTCAGCCATATTTATATTGAAATGTGCAGCAGCCTGTACTGCATCTGTGTGCAATAACACATCCCCGCTATGGCAAATTTTTGCAATTTGAGCAATGTTGTTAATCGTACCAATCTCATTGTTTGCCCACACCACTGAAACCAGGTTAGCGTAAGATATTTTTTCCCGTAAGTCATCTTGAATAATGAGACCGTATTTGTCTACGCGCAACAGTGTGATTTCGGCAGTTCCATCTTCTTCAAGACGCTTGGCTGTCTTATCAACCGCTGGATGTTCGACGGGACTGATGACGATACGTTTCTTGGACTTATGACCTTGAGGTTTCGTCACACCCTTTAGTGCGAGGTTATCACTTTCGGTACCACCCGAAGTGAATACAAGGTCATGCTTAGTTGCCCCCAACAAAACAAGCATTGCGTCCCTTGCGGAATCTACTGCATGCTCTGCTTGTTGTCCAAAGTAATGCAAGGAAGAAGGATTCCCGAATTGCTGGGTAAAATAGGGCAACATACGCTCTACAGTCCTTGGATCCATTGGACTTGTTGCTGCATAATCCAGATAAACTCTATCCACAATGCACCTCGGCGTGATTATAGCATGGTTGAACATACGAAGGGTTGAGTCCAAACGCTGATATAATCGAAAATAAACTACTTGTGGAGCATTTTTATGAAATCAACCATAATTTTTGGCACTGACGGCTGGCGGGGTTTTATTGCAGAGGACTACACTTTTGAAAACGTGCGCCGATGTACCCAAGGGTTCTCTGATTACCTTCTTGAAAAAGGCAAGAAAGGTCAATGGATCATTGTTGGCCATGATAAACGTTTCCTTTCTGAACATTTTGCCCGCACTGTCTGTGAAGTTTTGAACGGAAATGGCATCAATGCATTTCTCACTGATGGACCCACGCCAACTCCCGTCATTGCGTATGCAGTTGTAGATAAGAAGGCAGCAGGCGCAGTAAATATCACAGCGTCGCATAATCCGCCTACAGATAATGGCTTCAAGGTGCGTGATGAAAACGGAGGAGCTATCGCTCCTGATGATCTCAAGAAAATTGAACAATTAATTCCACCTTCAGACGAAAACATAAAGTTGGTAAAAATTGAAGAAGCTATAAAGAGTGGCTCTACAGTCCTGTTTGATGCCTCAATAAATTATATTAAACATCTCGATGATTTGATCGACCTTAAACCAATAAAGAATGCCGGCTTGAAAATTGTTGTCGATGCCATGTGGGGAAACGGTGCGGGTTGGTTCACAAAACTCCTTTCAGGCGGAACCACTGAAGTGATCGAGATTCATGATCAAAGGAACCCGATTTTTCCGGAGATGAAGCGCCCCGAACCCATTCCCCCCAACATTGATGTCGGTCTGAGAACCACTGTCGAAAAAGGCGCTGATGTGCTGTTAATAACGGATGGAGATGCTGACCGTGTCGGTATTGGGGATGAAAAGGGGAATTTCATCAATCAATTGCAGGTTTTTGCGTTACTTGCCTATTACTTACTTGAAATACGCAAAGAGCGCGGCCCTATTGTAAAAACCCTTTCAACCACAAGCATGCTGGAAAAACTGGGCAAAATTTACGATGTGCCTGTTTATGAAACCGGCGTTGGATTCAAATATGTTGCTCCAAAAATGCTGGCAACCGATGCCATGATCGGTGGTGAGGAATCCGGGGGGTACGCTTTTCGCGGTAATGTACCTGAGCGCGACGGTATCCTAGCCGGTTTATTTATGCTTGATTTTATGGTCAAACTTAACAAAAAGCCATCTGAACTACTTGCCTTATTATTCTCCAAAATCGGTGCTCATTATTACGACCGGATCGATACATCTTTCTCTGGTGACAGGAAACTGCGTGAAGAAAAAATCCTTTCAGCCAAGCCTGAAAAAATTGGCGGATTAACTGTGACGGGTTTGAATACCCAGGATGGTTATAAATTCTTGCTCGAGGATGGCGGCTGGTTGTTGATCAGATTTTCAGGTACCGAAGCGATCATGCGGGTCTATTGTGAAACCACACATGGAGAGAAGGTAAAAGCAATTTTATCTGATGGGCTTAGAATTGCCGGGTTAAAGTAAATTGGATTTTATCGACACCCATTGCCATCTCAACCTCTTTCAGGATCAAAAATCTCTGAAATCAATCATTCAGCGATCATTGGATTTAGGCGTTGTCAAAATCGTAATCCCTGGCGTTGATGTATCAACGAGCAGTCTTGCGGTTGAAATATCTGAGCTTTTTCCATCGGTTTATGCTGCAGTAGGAATCCATCCGCACGAAGTCGAAAAATATTCGGCTAAGAATCTCAAGGTTATTGAAGACCTGGCCACATTACCAAAAGTTGTAGCAATTGGAGAAATTGGGCTCGATTATCACTACCATCCGATTAACAAGGAAGCCCAGAATATTTTACTCCGCCATATGCTGGAAATTTCTGACAGAGTCGGAAAACCAGTAATTTTACACAGCCGGGAGTCAATGGCTGATCTTTTGGAAATAATATTTATCAGGGAGAAGCATCGAAAGTCGACACGCAAACAAAAAAAGTGTTCTAATGGTGTTTTTCACTCTTTTGAAGGAAATGTGTCAGATGCCTTACAACTCAGAAAACTTAAATACTTGATTGGGATTGGTGGACCGGTTACATTCAAAAATAACTATCAACTTCAAGAGTTAATAAAGAAACTTGGGATGGAAAGCATCGTTCTTGAAACGGATTCTCCTTTCCTTTCACCACATCCTTTTCGAGGACTCCAGAATGAACCCTCCAGAATTCCACTCATTGCTCAAAAAGTTGCTGATTTGTTGGAAATACAGGTAGAATTAGTAGCTGAAAGAACAACTTTTAATGCAAAAAACCTATTTTTAATGGAATGATTAAATTGTCTAATCACCTGCCCACTTTACCATCAATATTAAACGACATTGATTCTGTAGAAAAATTAATGCTTTCACAGTCCGAACATTATCATCCGGATTTGCGTGCTGCCCTATCAATATTACTTTCATCTGGTGGAAAGAGAATTCGACCGAGAATCATACTTCTTCTGGGTTCGATGTTCAATGCCCCAAAAGATACCCTAATTACTTTAGCCGCTTCTATTGAGCTTTTGCATACAGCAACCTTAGTTCATGACGACCTGATTGATGAAGCCTTATTCCGTAGAGGTGTCCCGACGCTTAACTCAAAATGGTCACCTGCTGCAACTGTCCTTACTGGCGATTTTGTATTTGCTTCCGCTGCTTACCTGGCTTCATTAACCAATTCAGTTGAGGTGATGTCGATGTTTTCGAAAACCTTGATGAATATCGTTAATGGAGAAGTCAACCAACTTTTCAGCAGCCGCTGTAATACCAGTAAAGAAGATTATTACCGGCGTATCTACGCTAAAACTGCCTCACTATTCGAGACTTCCACCCACACAACCGGCATAATCAGCCAGATTCCTCAACAGCAGGTAGAACTTTTACGGAAATTTGGTTATGAATTGGGAATGGCCTTCCAGATCGTGGATGATATCCTCGATTATCGCGGTGATCAATCTGTGATAGGAAAACCAGTTGGTGGTGACCTCAGACAGGGATTGTTTACCCTGCCAATCTTATCCTACATGGATACTCATCCAGAAGATCAAAACATTATCCGAATATTGAAAAGCGACTGCGCCATCGATGAAGATGCGATCCATCAACTTGTTTCAGACGTTGCCAGGAGCTCGGCAATCGAAAAATCGATGGAAGAAGCCCGTCTGTTTTGTGATCGTGCTAATCAATCGCTTATGGAATTGCCAGATTCTCCAGAAAGAACTGAATTAATTCAAATCACAAAGTATATTGTTGATCGGGATATCTGATCCTTAAAATAAAAAAGCCTGAGCGGCTTTTTTAGTGCGCTGGGAGGGAGTTGAACCCTCACGCCTTACGGCACATGGCCCTCAACCATGCCTGTCTGCCAATTCCAGCACCAGCGCAATAACTTCGATATTATAAATGACAATCAGTGGATGTCAAGCAAACCAGTTTTTGACACAGAAAGAGGTTAACAATGGCAATCATTTTGGACGCAATGGGAAGCGATGAATGCCCGGTGCCGGAAATATTAGCTGCCAGTCAACTTGCAGCCGAGGGTGAAAAAGTTTTGCTGGTCGGTAAAAAAGAGTTAATCGAGCAACATATTAAAAGGCTGGGTATCGACAATTACCCGGTTTCTATTTACGATGCTCCTGATATAGTTGAAATGACGGATAAGCCGGTGGAATCCTTTAAGAAGAAACCCAATAACTCCATGGCAGTAGGACTAAAACTGGTTCAAGAAGGTCAGGCGGATGCGTTTGTCACTGCCGGGAATACTGGTGCTGCAGCATTTAACGCTATTACAATTCTAAAGCGCATTCCAGGTATCTCGCGCCCAGCCCTGGCCGCGATTATTCCAACAAAAAAAGGTAAATGTGTATTTTTGGATACAGGGGTCAATGCGGATTGTCGTCCTGACTTCCTCCTGGAATTTGCCGTGATGGGCAGCGCATATGCGAGTAAAGTATTCAATTTACCTTCCCCAAAAGTTGGCTTGTTATCCATTGGCGAAGAACCGGAAAAGGGCAATCAGTTGATCAAGGATGCCTACAAGCTTCTTCAGGCAAGCACGTTGAATTTTTATGGCAACGTTGAGCCTAAAGAAATTTTTGCAGGGTTTGTTGATGTGGTGGTATCAGATGGGTTCTCAGGAAATATCTTTATTAAGTCCAGTGAAGCAGTCGGTAAAATGATCACTGATGTACTCAAAGAAAGTATTTCCAGTTCATTTGTGAGTAAAATTGGGTACCTTTTAGCAAAGCCCTCATTTGGTAAACTGAAGAAGATGATGGATCCAGCTGAAACCGGTGCAGCCATTTTATTGGGAGTCAATGGTCTCGCCTTTATTGGTCACGGACGATCTGATGCGAGGGCTTTAATTTCCGCTGTAAAACTCGCTCGGCACACAATTGACGCTCATTTACTTGAAGAATTACAGCTTCAGGTCCAACAGAAACTAACCGGCATTCAGCACACTAGTTCGAATTAAGGAGCTTGATGAAAATTTTCTCTAATGATAAATTGATCAAACGCAACAAAACCCTAGGCAATGTTTTATCTTTAGCTAGCATCGCTATCCTGGGCACAGGTATGTTCTTGTCTTTCAAAGACAAGGACGGCACATATCTCCCGTATACTTTTGCCGCTTTGATTATTGGCTTCCTGCTTTTTCAAGTAGGTAATTATTTCATGAATCGTTGGGGGAAATCCCCCCGCCCGGACGAAAAGATCTCTCAAGCTTTAAAAGGACTTGATTCAAATTATTCTTTGTACCAGTACACCACTCCCATCCCTCACCTTCTGGTAGGACCTGCAGGAGTGTTCACTCTCCTCCCCTATAATCAACCTGGAACGATTAAATATGATAATAATCGCGGTCGATGGAGACAAACGGGGGGAAACTTTTTCCTTAAGGCATTTGGCGGGGATAATCTTGGCCGGCCAGAACTGGACGCGAAGTATTCTGTGGGTGACGTAGTCAAATACCTAAACAAACTGGGAGTTGATCTTGGTGCCTCTCTCCCTCAGGCAGTAATAGTTTTTACTAATCCCAAGAGTGTAATTGAAGCTGAAGGCTCCTTAACGCCAGTAGTCACTCAGGATAAATTAAAAGAATATATTAGAAAGCAAGTAAAAGTAAACTCAATATCGCCTGCATTAATTACTCAAGTGAAAAAAAGCATCGGAGAATGATTAAAAGAGCGACTGAAAAAATCAGTCGCTCTTTCTTTTTTTGCCTGGGTCTTTGCTCTTAAAAGTATTTTTTAACTTCACTACTTCTTCGCCGGTAAGTTCCCGTACAATACCTGATTTCAAAGATCCTAATTCTAAAGATGCTATCCTCACACGTACCAACCGGACAACAAACAATCCAATCATTTTTGTTGTTTCCCGTATCTGGCGTTTATGTCCTTCTTTCATCACAACCCTCACCCACGCGCCTTTTCCGGAAGAAGATTCGATTGAAACGCTGGCGGATTGGGTTCGATGACCATCTTCCAGGACAACACCTCTGCGCCAGGTCTCCAATTGTTTGGAGTCTGGTCTTGAAGATACTAGAACGCGGTACTCTTTTTCATGTTGGTATCTGGGGTGTGTAAGAGTATTCACCAATTCACCATCATTAGTAAGAAGAATCAAGCCTTCACTTTCAAAATCCAACCTGCCGACGATCGAGAGATCCGCACTGTCTGGTACAAGATCGTAAACAGTACGCCTGGAATCAGCGACAGTCTTGTCGCATAAGACGAAGCGGGGTTTGTTGTAGGCAAAATACCTGGTCTTCAACGGTGCAGGTAGTTTTGTGCCGTCTAAAAGGATTGTGTCCTTTGCCTGATCAGCTTTCTGCCCGAGCTCAGCCTTTTTTCCGTTTACGATGACTCTTCCTGCAACAATCAACTCCTCACAGGACCTTCTTGAGCCGTATCCTGCTCGAGCTAATATTTTTTGAATTCGTTCTTCACTCATGCCTAATCCTTTAATAAAGTACTCTTGGTAGAACCGTTTTCCTCGTTCGCTAATTCGAACGGAGGTAGTTGATTTATCGAGCTAAGGCCAAAATGCTGCAGGAAATCGCTGGTTGTGGAAAATAAAATCGGCCTGCCTGGTCCTTCAGTCCTGCCCACTTCCTGGATCAATCCTTTGGAAAGCAGACTCTTTATAACACCATCACTACTTACTCCTCTGATCGCGTCAATTCCCGGGCGTGTGATTGGTTGTCGGTATGCAATGATTGCCAGGGCTTCAATCGATGGTCTGGTCAATCTGGAAGTATTTTCAATCCCAAGAAATTTTTCGATATCGTCTGCAAATTGGGGGTGAGAAGTTAATTGGCATCTGCCGCCATGGCGTTGAATCGCCAAACCTCGACCCTCAGAGTAACCTGATTCAAGCTGTTCGATCAACTTGTCAGCATCGCCTTGTGAAACCTCTAACACCTCCGCAATTTGAGCAACAGTAAGTGGAGTGCCGGCAATGAACAGCAACGCTTCGAGCCGTGCCAGTATGTGATTGTCATTCAAATTTTCAGACATGCTATAATTACCTGGTTAACGAGTGTAATAATTGATTATATCAAACTTAACTTCTGCCTCCTCATGATTAAAAAGATTGCCTTGATTTTCGCCGCCATAATCCTTCTCACTGCTTGTGACGGGTTCTTTAACGCATCTGGTCTCGAAATTACCATAATTGATGCTGCCAATCCAATACAGGTTAATGTTCCTGAAGGTTCTTCTGTTGCTGAAGCGCTGGCTACTGCTGGTTTGAAAATGAACTCTTTAGATAAAATTGATCTTCCATTAACGGCACCCCTTACAACGCAAACGACAATAACGATTACCCGTGTGACAGAAGAATTTATTGTAGAAGAATCAGTCCTTCCATTCGATCACCAGACAGTAAAAAATGAAGCGCTTCAGGAAGGTCAGAGTGTTCTAATCCAATCGGGAGTAAACGGCCGTAAACAATCCATTTACCGGGTTGTATATGAAAATGGAGTGCAGGTCTCCCGAGCCTTCGTAAGTTCTGAGACTTTGTTATCTGCTCAACCTGAGATTGTAATGGTTGGAGTTCAATCTCCATATTCTGTTTCTTCTATTCAAGGCATGATCGTTTACATTTCAGGCGGGAATGCATGGGCAATGGAGGCGAACACAGGTAACAGGCGGCCGGTTGTTACGACGGGAGATCTTGACGGGCGAATTTTTACTCTCTCACCTGACCGCAATTGGTTGTTGTTTTCAAGATCTGATAGTAACGACAGCAAAACCGAAATCAATCACCTTTGGCTAATCAACTTATCCAAAGAAATTCCTGACTTGATCGATACAGGAATTTCTAACGTTGTACACTATGCCGAATGGGTCCCTGGAAAAACACGCACCATAACATTTTCCACTGCCGAATTAAGTACATCACCTCCCTTCTGGAACGCCAACAACGACCTTATCCAGGCAAGATTTGACACTAACGGTACACTGCTGGATAAAATAAATATTGTAGATACCAATTCCGGCGGTTTATACGGTTGGTGGGGATCTAGTTTTAAATGGTCTCCAGATGGCTCCCAGTTGATTTATATGCGTCCAGACTCGATTGGAGCAATAAATACCGCTGATGGAACGCTAAACGCGTTAGTACAAATCCTGCCGTATCAAACTGAAAGTGTTTGGGCTTGGGTTCCAGAGGTTTCCTGGTCAAAAGATGGGCAGATTATTTACACTGCCCTCCCGGAAGACGCAGCAACTAACCCCTCAGATTCCACAAATCTAACAGCCATCCTTGTAGAGTCCAGGCAAATCATCCCATTGGTCAGTGATTGTGGTTTGTTTTGCATCCCATCGAGTTCTCCTTCAGACTCAAATGGAATTGATTATGTCGCATTTCTTAATGCTATTCTGCCGGATCAGAGCGAAGTTAGCAAGTACAACCTTTTCGTAATGGATAAGGATGGTTCAAACCGCACCAAGCTTTATCCGGGTGAAGGAATTCAGGGACTGCAAGCCCAGGTTATTTATTGGGAGCCTCCTGATAATCCTGAAGATCAACCCAGGTTAGCATTTATTGCTCAAGGTAACCTCTTTTTGGCAGATCTACAATCAAATTCTGTTAAACAGGTTACCGGAGACGGCTCTATTGTAAAGATCGAATGGAAGTAAAGGAGAAAGATTCAATGCGGATATTAATTACCGGGGCTGCAGGGTTTTTGGGATCGCATTTAAGCGATTATTTGATTTCTCAGGGACATTCAGTTATTGGGATGGATAATTTTGTTACTGGAAGCACTGAAAATATAGCCCACCTGGCTAGAAACCAATGTTTTGAATTCATTAAGCATGATGTTTCAAACTACATTGATATCCCCGGTAAGGTGGATGCCGTTTTGCACTTTGCGTCTCCAGCAAGTCCAAATCCTGCTTCGCCATTCAGTTACCCCAGTTTACCAATCCAGACGATGAAAGCCGGCGCACTGGGAACTCATAATTCCCTTGGCGTAGCAAAAGCCAATAACGCCCGCTTTCTATTAGCTTCTACCAGTGAGATTTATGGCGACCCTCAGGAACATCCTCAAAAGGAAACCTATTGGGGGCATGCCGATCCAATCGGTTTCCGCTCAGTATATGACGAAGCAAAAAGGTTTGCAGAAGCGCTCACCATGGCCTACCATCGTTATCATGGTCTTGACACAAGGATTGTAAGGATTTTTAACACATACGGACCCAGGATGCGCATTGATGATGGTCGTGTTGTTCCAAATTTTATCATGCAGGCGTTAAACAACGAGCCTTTAACTATTTATGGTGACGGATCTCAAACACGTAGTTTTTGTTATGTTTCCGATTTGATTGGGGGAATATACAAACTCCTTATGTCCGAAGAACACCTGCCCGTTAACATTGGCAATCCCCAGGAAATCTCCATTTTACAATTTGCAGAGGAGAT
>CAZSGL010000017.1:0-22650 GCA_964606265.1 uncultured Anaerolinea sp.
TTAACCGCAATCCCGAGAATTACTTCCAGGACGTGGAACAAGCCGCATTCAATCCAGCCGCCATCGTGCCCGGAATCGGCTTCTCACCGGATAAAATGCTGCAGGGCAGGCTATTCTCGTACGGGGATGCGCAGCGCTACCGACTCGGTATCAATCACCACCAGATCCCCGTCAACAGCCCCAAGAACGCCCCCGCCAACCCATCACACCGTGACGGTCAAATGCGCGTGGACGGCAACTCCGGCTCCACTCTTGGCTACCAACCCAATAGTTTTGGCGAATGGCAGGAACAGCCCGAGTTCAAAGAACCCCCTCTGGACCTTTTTGGCGCCGCCAGCAGTTGGAATTTCCGCGAGGATGACAGTGATTACTTCACTCAACCCGGTAAGCTCTTCCGATTGATGAATACCCGTCAACAGCAGGTTCTGTTTGAAAATACTGCACGCGCTATGGGTGACGCACCTGATTTCATCAAGGTCCGCCATATCAGTAACTGTCTTCAAGCTGATAAGGCCTATGGGGAAGGCGTGGCTAAAGCCCTGGGGATCTCGACTAAAGACATCAAATAACGTTAGAACAGTTTCGATTTTTCAGCGTTGGAGATTTCTCCAGCGCTGAATTTTCATAAGATCCATTTCCCAAAATTACCGGGCAGGATTAAAATCAATGAACTGCTCATTGGAGACTATCAGCATTTAAGAGGCCTTATGCATGCTTTGCCATTAAAAAGCAAGAATGATGTTGAAGAAATTCGCCGATTGTTGTCAGGATTAGGGGATTGCTGTTCCATTGTTGATTTTGAAGAACATATCCAGATGCAAGCTGTCCAAGAGTCGATAAGGTTATGGCGGGATGGAGAAGTTCTTGTGGGATTCGGGTATGTGGATGGTTACTGCAATTTGTGGTTCGAGACAAAAAACGACTCTCTTTCCCAAGGGTTGGAAGATGAGATCATTAGCTGGGGAATCCGCTGCCTTAACCTGCGCAATAGTAGTTCTGGAACTAACGACCCACTGGATCACTGCTGCGATTCCGCAAATAACCACCGCCGGGAAATCCTGTTGAGAAATGGATTCATCCTGGGAAGCGTGCGATCGCTGACCTTTCTCCGCCAATTAAGCGAACCGGTTGAGGTTTTCCCATTTCCGCAAGGCTATTCCTGGCGCTCAGTGAATGAGCTCGATTCCATCGAGTCTTTAGTTGACCTGCACCAGGCGGCTTTTGGAACAAAAAAAATGACGGTTGAATACCGCACGGCGATGATGAACGCTCCACAGTATCTCCAGGACATGGATCTGGTCGCGGTGGCGCCGGACGGGTCACTATGCGCGTTTTGCGTTTGTGGATTCTACGATGATTCCAGGGTTTCCGGATATACCGACCCCATCGGCACACACCCTCATCACCAGCACAAGGGGTTAGCAAAAGCCCTGGTCTCCACCGGGATGGCGATACTCGCAAAATCAGGAACCCTTAAAGTGGAATTTGGCACCAGCAGTGAAAACGCGGCAATGCAGCAATTGGCAGCATCGCTTGGGTTTAATTGCACGGCTGAAAAACTTTGGTTTTCAAAAGAAATCACTCCTGATTAATATTAAAGTGTTGAACTCCATACCGGATTTTTTTTGATAAACCAAGGTGCTTTAGAGACGGCATTTTAGAATTGCCTGATATCATTTTCAAATTGCTAGAAGCAACCCATGTTTCCGCGCTACAATGAGGTTATACCTTCGCCAAGAAGTGAAACCTGGAGGACAAATGAAATCCAGCAACCTGCTCACGAAGATATTGGCAATAAGCGGGACTGTCCTTGTTGGCCTGACTGTTATAGCGCCAATCGCCTTTACTTTCATTCGCCTGGTTCAGAGCGGTCGCTTTATGTTTGACTACTTAATGCCTGCTGAACTGGGATTGTTGGTGTTGGTTGGAACAGCGTTATTAATTTGGGCGGCCGTTCGAGCACACTTCCGGGTGAAGTTGTTCGCTTGGGCAGCAGGTTTGGCAGTCCTTACAGTGGTCGGGGGTCAGGCGCTGGCAATTATCACCGGACTTGCTGATGGACCAACCCCCAAATCCAGTCCCTGGATGTTTGTAGTGCTTTCCATGATAATTGCTTATGATCTGTTGGTCGTCCTTTTGTTTGTTGCCGGCTGCCTGCTCTGCAGGGATGTGTTTGCCAAACCAAAAGAATCCGTAGTAATTCACTAATTTTGACTGAAAAAGGTGAGCATGTAACTTGTGCGGGCAGGATTATCTGCAATGATTTGAGGCTTCACCTTTTTAACATTCCCTTAAGGTAATCGCAATACCTTGTCAGTATTATCCAGTCATTTAAAGGATGTTCCCATGAAATCTTTCCTATCCATTGTGCTATCTGGGTTTTTATCGGTTTTCTTGCTATCCGGTTGCGGTACCCTCTTTGGTCGGCAAGCTTCGCCTACAGCCTCAGCCATAGATATATTGTGGTCCGATTGGGACGACAAGAGCGTGTATTCCGGTGGGTTGATCTCAACAGAACAGGAAACCCTGCAGCAACTTCCAGGTGCCAGTGTTTATCACATTGACATAACAATTGCTGATGAGTTGACCTCCCTCAAGGGTAAGGAAGAAGTGCTATTCACCAACCAGGAATCCAAAGACCTGGATTCGGTGTGCTTCCAGTTGTATCCCAACCAGTTGGGTGGAAAGGTGACCGTTTCTGACGTGACGGTGGGCGGGCAGGTTGTGCAACCAGAAACCCTGGAAAATAACAGCGCTATTTGCCTTGCCCTTACCACGCCTCTTCAGCCGGCAGAGAAACTACTCATTAAGATGAATTTCGAAGTGGAAATTCCAACCGAAGGCGGCGGGAATTATGGGCTGTTTGCTGTCATTGACAACATCCTGGCACTGGATGGATTTTATCCGATGATCCCGGCTTATGATGACCTGGGTTGGCATGTTGGACCTCTCCCGCCTAATGCAGATACAACGTACAACGATGTCAGTTTTTATCTCGTGCGCGTCACTGCTCCCACTGACCTGGTGATGGTAACCTCCGGAGTCGAGGTGGCAAACGTAAAGGATCAGAATCAGCAGGTGGTCACTTTTGCCGCAGGACCCGCTCGCGATTTTTACCTGGCAGCCAGTCCGGATTTTGTTAAGATCAGCAAGACCGTCGGTGAAACCAAAGTGAACTCATATACATTGGCAGATAGGGAAGAAGGCGCAAAGCGCGCATTAAATGTTGCTGCAGCTGCACTTGAGGGTTTCGGCGAACGCTACGGAAATTACCCCTACACTGAGTTCGACGTGGCCAGTACACCCATGCAGGGAGCCATTGGCATCGAGTATCCCGGGGTTGTCGGCATTACCAGGCTTGCCTACGATCCTGACCAGCAGATCAGTGGTGCACCCGCCTTTGTAATTTTGCAAGCCACTGTCGCGCACGAAGTCGGTCACCAGTGGTTTTACAATTCCGTCGGTAATGATCAAATAAATGAGCCGTGGTTGGATGAATCATTAACCCAATACATCACCGGCATGTTTTTTCTGGATGAATATGGTCCAAGTGGCATGGATCAATACCAGGAAACCTGGTTCAATCGCTGGAACAGGGTGAGCCAGGAGGAAATTCCTATTGGAAAACCTGCCGCAGAATACAAAGGTCCTGAATACAGCGCTATCATTTACGGACGTGGACCCATCTTCCTGCAGGAACTCGCAGACAAAATGGGTCAGGAGGTTTTTGATGTATTTCTGTTGGATTATACGCAAACCTACCAGTGGCAGGTGAGCACTACCGCAGACTTCAAACAACTGGCGGAAGAACACTGCCATTGCGACTTAACCACAATGTTTGAGGAGTGGGTATATCTAAAATAAATTACGATTGATGGATTATCGTTCGTAGTGGGCTGGTTCTATTTTCATTGTTTCCAGGCGGTAAGGAAACTTGAAAACTAAAAACAATATTCTTAAAAATTTCTTAACATTTCAATAAACGCTTGCTCCAAGTTTTTAAAGTATTATAATGAATATAAGTCGATTAATGACTAAATAATGATCAAGGGAAAGGAAATATTATGGCATTCTTTAAAGATCTACTTGGAAAGTTGGGTTTCAAACCCAAGGCAACACCGACAACCGTTGTAAAACCAACGGGTAATGTTCGCCCAGTTGGTGATTTACTCGGAAAACTGACAAACGCTGCTCAGCAAGCTGTTAAACCTCAAGCCATGGAAATGGTCGACGTTGTCAGCAAACTGGAAAAATTGGCAGCAGCCAATCCTCAGAAATTAAACTGGAAAACCTCCATCGTTGATCTGCTCAAACTGCTCGACATCGATAGCAGCCTCACTTCCCGCAAGGAACTGGCAACAGAACTTGGTTGCCCGGCCGCAAAGATGGCGGACTCTGCCGAAATGAACATGTGGCTGCACAAAGCAGTCCTGCGCAAACTCGCCGAAAACGGCGGGAATGTTCCTGCATCTTTGTTGGATTAATACCAAATCACTACAATCGAATAAGAGAACCGTCCTCTTGTGGGGCGGTTTTCGTTTTATCACACCCCTTTGAATCCTTAGAGGTTTGATTTCGTCTATAATACATCCTACCAATAAATAAACTATTAAATATCAATGCATGGACACCTTAATGGATACAGATTTCTACAAAGATTCAATTTTAGAACACCGCATTGCCAGAGAAAAACGCCTGCTCGCCAACCCGCGAAACTGGTTCTCGCTCATCGGGTTGTTTTTACTGGCGGAAGGTGAAAATATTATTGGCGGAACACAGGCAAACGCCATCAACATCCCCGGGTTGCCCGTTGGATTTACAGCCATTTTAAGGCTGGAGCAAGGCAAGGTTTCTCTTTTTGAGTGCTCAACTGATTTGCAGTTGAACGGCAAAGCTGTTGAACTACGTACCCCGGGCACAGATCGAGACGAGTTTACAGACATCCTTTCAGTAGGTGATATTCACATTGTCGTCATCCGGCGCGGCGAATGTTTCTTCCTGCGCGCCTGGGATCTCCAAGCCTCCGCCGCCAGGGATTTTTCAGGGCTAAATTATTTTCCAGTTGATCCAGCCTGGCGCATCACGGCCAAATTCACCAGTTACCCGGAGCCGCAAATTCACTCGGTCGAGGATGTTGTCGGTACAAAGTATGAATCCAAATTCATCGGCAGAGCATCCTTCACCGTCTATGGTAAAGCCTGTTCGCTAATCGCCGAAGAAGATGATGACGAGCTGCTCTTCAGTTTCACTGACCTGACAAAAACAGACTCCACCTACCCGGGCGGTAGGTTTTTCACCACAGCCCTGCCTGAAAACGACGAGTTGGTGTTAGATTTTAACCTTGCAAAAAATTGGCCGTGTGCTTACACCCCTCACGCCACCTGCCCGCTGCCGCCATTTGAGAATCATCTCATGGTGCGCATCGAAGCTGGTGAAAAACGCTACACTTCGCATCACTAGCAGCAAATTGGAATTGGTTACGCTGTTCTGTGATTAACCCGGGTTGCCCCCAAACCGCTCGCAATGTTCTATCAGAAGTTGTTTTCCTTTTTGTTTAATTGCCTCCCGCAGGGTGCCGTCACGGCTCACCTTGAGTAAATCACTTTGAGTGTGGGGTTGTCCAAAAGAAATAAATGGTGAGAGTATTAGCTTTCCGGGATGCAGCAACTGGGTGATCACCTGGCCGAATTCCGCGAGGCGCTGCTGGTCGATCTGTTTTCGCCTTAACCAGGTGAGAGGGTGTTTTGACCAATATTTATCCACCACACCGCTCATGATGGCGGGGATTACTTTTAATTCGGGAATGTACTTGTAAAAAACATCAAATATATCAAGCCACCCATCAATCGCGCGCGAAGCGCCCGGGTAGATTGCCGGGTCCGGGTCGCGGTGCCCTCCTGCAAAATAAACAAGTACGCCGCCAGCGTGCATATGCTTTATGCAGTTGCGCAGCACCACCATGCGGTTCCTCGAATCTTCCCGTGACGAGAAGAAAAGGTTTTCCTGCAGGTTGGGCAGCAAGCGTAAGAAGGGGATTTCCGAAGATATCCAGCGGATATCAAGCCGCGGCATCTGTGAAAACAGCACCATGCCATCATAAGATCCCGGGTGATTGGTGACCACCAATAGCGGACCGCTTTGCGGGATGTTCTCAATTCCCTGAGCTGTAATCTTGTCACAAAAATGGGTCAACATCCACCTGCTGCCAGCTGGTAATCCATCGCTACCTACAATGTCATCAAAGGGAACGGCAATCTCTGCCAGTCTTCTGCAAATGTTATTGAAAAGACGCAAGCCAAGCCGATGTGTGAAGGCTGTTTTGGGTAAAGCAACAGCGCCAACAATCTCATCGATCAGACTCTCACTCAATTGTTCAATCTTGTCATCATTTTGCGTCATGAGTCTGCCATATCCCTTTCACAAGTATTATTGTTAACCCCACTGATTTAAAAAGTATACAATCTATCTCAAAAACCCGTGAGTTTTGTAGATACGCTCCATTATAATGAAATCATTATCAGAGACATCCTGCGGTAATATTACCCGACGAATCCAGGGAGAGAGAATGACCACCGTCAAGGAATTTCAGAAAATTTTCGCTATGGAAAACAAGATTATAGATGAACAAACCAGGGACCTGACCCATGCGGACAGCCTGCTGCAGCCACAGCCTGGGGGTAACTGCCTCAACTGGGTGCTGGGGCATCTTATCACCAGCCAGTTATCGATCATCGCTGCAATCGGTGGAGTTCCACCTTTTAATGTTGAAACGGTTGCCCGCTATGAGCGTGATTCAGAGCCAATACATGGTGACGAACCGGATGTACTGGAACTTTCTGTACTGCTAAAAACACTGGAGCAGGTCAACTCCGCGGTGGATTCTCTTCTGGAAGGTTTGGATGAGAACGCATTTTCTCGCGAAATCTTGGTCGGGGAACGTAAAATGACACTAGGCTGGCGTATCTTCTTCCTCCATTTCCATTACACCTACCATATCGGTCAATTGGAATACCTGCGCCAGCTCGCCGGAAAACTGGACAAGGTGATTTAACCTGATTCTCCAACTTCCTATGGCAGTGATTGACCGCGACTCCATCAATAGACTCCTTACTAACATGCATCTCCAGGGTGAAGTGTTGAGCATCCATCCGCTTCACGGTGGGATTTCCGCTGTAATGGGACTCGTATCGGTAAAATTAAGTGACGGAACAATAAAACAATGGGTGGTGCGTCAGTTCTCGTCTGAAACACTCAGATTGAGACCAGAGGCTGCGGCAATGGAGTTTGACCTGCTGCGAGTCCTGAAATCTCATGGATTGCCTGTTTCCTCTCCTGTTTACCTTGATACTCAATGCAATATCTTTCACTCCCAAACACTTGTGCTGGATTATCTCCAGGGTGAGGTTGGTTTTTGCGCCGGTACTCAACCCGCGCGTGAACTGGAAATTGCCAAAATCCTTGCCCGAATCCACAACATTGAACTGCACGAAATTTCCCGCATCGCCATCCCCCGACTCGAAACATCATTTTATGGATTGTGCGGGGAAGATCCAAGCCGACCAAATGAACTTTTGGGCGAAAACTTGATCCGAGATCAACTCAAGCGACATTGGCCTCCAAAAACCACAAACAAGCCTGTCCTCTTGCATGGGGATCTTTGGAATGGAAATATCCTCTGGCAGGGAAAGGAAATTAGTGGTGTGATTGATTGGGAGGACGCCTGGATTGGCGAACCGCTGCTCGACCTAGCCGGTGCAAGGCTTGATCTGCTATGTACTTTTGGCATGGAATCTGTCAATGCGTTTACGAAGGCGTATCTCGAACTTCGAAAAATTGATGTCGACAACCTTCCTGTTTGGGATCTGGTTGCCACCCTATGGCTCATCCGCTTCATTAACCATGATCTTCAATCATGGGCTGCCTTCTTCCATACATACGGAAGAACGGACATCACCGCCGAGTCGATCCAACGTGATGTCGCTGCATTTTCCAGTAACGCCCTTTCACTCCTGGCCAATGTAAGTGCAGATTGATACGATTTTTTGATATCCATTTCCACAACAACGGGTTAACACTATATACTACGCCTGGTTTTGGTGGCGGGGTAATAATTTATTGGCAAATCGAGGATGTTTATGACTGAAAAATCTTACCGCCTTTACCCATACCGCTGGGTGGTGCTGGCTGTGTTCATGCTGGTCAATATCTCCATGCAAATGTTATGGATCACTTACGCGCCGATTACCGGCATAGCCGCAAAATTCTACGGGGTTTCTGACCTTCAAATTGGGTTTCTATCCATGATCTTCATGATCGCCTTCATCCCTCTATCCATCCCGGTATCATGGGCAATCGATACTTTTGGCTTCAAGCGCACTGTGGGGGTCGGCGTTATCCTGATGGCTGCCAGCGCGGTTTTCCGCGGGTTGGCAGGGGTCAATTTTACCTGGGTGGTCGTTTCAACAATTGGACTGGCAATTGCCCAACCCACCATGTTAAACGCGTGGACCAAAGTGCCCGCTTTGTGGTTTGGGCAGGACGAGCGCGCCACAGCAGTCGGGATGGTAACGCTTTCCGCGCTGGTGGGTACTGCCCTGGGGATGGTGTTGACACCTCTCCTGGCGGTTTCTTTACCCATCCCAACCATTCAATTAGTTTATGGCGCAGTCGCAGCTTTTACCGCAATTCTCTTTTTGATCTTCTCCCGCGAAAAACCAGCCACTCCTCCCTGTGCCATTGGGCAGGACGATCGTTCACTGATGCTGGATGGATTGAAACACGCGCTTTCGGTCAAACACTTCTGGTACTACCTGGTCATTATGTTTATCGGCTTGGGGATCTTCAATGGCGTGACCACCTGGGTAGAAACGATCATCCGCCCGCGCGGATTCTCAACCACAGATGCCGGCACCCTGGGAGCGTTGATGCTCGCAGGCGGTGTTTTGGGGGCTGTTCTGATTGCGCCAATTTCAGACCGGCTGCACAAGCGCCAGGCTTTCCTCCTGCTGGGTTTTGTCATGGCCATCCCTTGTGTCCTCGGACTGGCATTCGCACAACAACGTTTCCCTCTTTTTGCTTTTTCCTTTGCCCTGGGATTCTTCCTGGTGAGTATCAACCCGGTCGGGATGCAGTATGCCTCTGAGATCACCCAGCCCACCCCGGAAGGCACATCCAATGGTCTGGTCCAGTTAGCCGGGCAGCTATCTGTTGTGTTTGTTTACGTGATGGATGCCCTCAAAACTCCCACAGGATCTTACACTCCCGCACTGCTTCTTTCCGTCGGATTGCTGGTGATCAGCCTGTTTTTTATTCTCAAGATGAAAGACCCGGGAATACAAATCACAGAGGAGTTGGAACAACAACCTGTGTGATTCACAACTTTCCATCCTTGCCAAAAGCGAGGATGGTTTTTTTACGGTATGATTATTATGTAAAGTGAGAATTTTATTATGCGCCTGCTGGCTGAAATCGACCGCACACCGGGTATACCTCACACTGGCCGTACTGTCACCAGGGAAGCGGTGCGCGCCATTATTTTGGAGGGCAGTCAACTCCTGATGATCCATGCAACCTGCGATGGTGATTACAAATTCCCTGGAGGGGGTATCAAAAAAGGGGAGAGCCACTATTCAGCCCTTGCTCGCGAAGTCAATGAGGAAAGCGGCGGGCATATTCGAAAACTAATAGGCGAATACGGGGTCGTGGTGGAATATGACCGACCTATTGAAAAAAATTACAACGTTTTTAAGATGACCTCCTATTACTACCGGGTTGAAGTGGAACCTGCTTTTGGGATCCAGCACCTGGATAATTATGAGTATGAATTGGGATTCACTCCCGAGTGGGTCTCAATCGAAGAAGCAATCGCCATCAATCAAACCCTGCTGAGGGATCACCCTTCTCGTGTGCAGCGCTGGGTACGCCGCGAAACTACTGTGCTGGAATTAATAAGAAACGAATTGTCAGGGAGCCAATAAATGGCAAAAACAATCACTACTGAAGAACGTCTCCTGCGCGCCCGTGCTTTGATCCAAAAAGCACGTGATATCCCACCGCCTGCAGATGCAGGCTGGGATTGGCTCAGTTACACCGCCCAGGTCAAAGACACCCTGCGTCAGGCAAAAGATCTGCTTAAATTCCTCCCAATGACTGCGGGGGTCTCCGCCAGCCAAAAAACTGAAGTGGGGGTCATCATGCAGGAGATTATTGATGCTGAGAGAGCGATCCTTCACAAAAATTCTCAATAGGGCTATTAAACCATGTTAACTCTTCACCAGTTGGAATCAAGGATCAATCATCTTCCCTCAAGTCAACAGGATGTGATCATCGAGATTCACAATATTGTTGCCGGGATTTCACCGCATGCAGATATGAATTTTTACGATTACGGCGTGGCTTACTACAACTCCTCGCAGGGAGGGACGATCAAGGGAGGTATCTGCATACTCTCCTGGGATCCAAAACATGAATTTACCATCAGGTTCGGGTTGGGGCGTTTCCTGCCCGATCCACACCACCTCCTCAGTGGAGATCAATTGGCAATGAGGTATTACAATTTGCCGCCTTTTGAAGAAATCCCCTGGGAGCCCTTGATTGAACTCATTAAAGCATCGTCAGATTTTATACCAACACTTGAAAACACAAAGATTTCAAGCCTTATCCGAGAAACGCCTCACCGATCGCAACAAGACCAATAATCTCTTCCGGTTTGTCCAGTTTTTGTGTGAGTACTTTTACTTCCAATCCCGTTGAATTGAATTTGACCACCGGTGGGACTTTTCCTGGAAATTGAACAAGTGCGTTTTCCACTGCCACGGTGAGCACATCGCGGGCTTTCTCTTCCTGGTTGGTCCACACCATGTAACGTTCACGCAGTGCATTACGCCCGATCAACGCTTCTTCGATTCCCTGTGTGTCTTCAGTTCCAACGCCAATCATCAGGCGCAGCATGGTCTGCCTGAGCACATCCCCGATCCCTCCCAGGTCAATAATGGGCTGTTTGGGTCCGATCAACAGGATGCCGGGTTCAAAAACCTCCTGGTTTGAAAACCAACGCGGGACTGAAGTGAATTCCGATGACCCTGTGCTGCTGCCTGGAACAGTTGCGGCTTTTACAACTTCAAAAACCCAATCCCGGCCATGAAGGCGGTAACCGGAAGAAAGGCGATCCTCTACCTTCTCATATCTCCAGCCTTTTTTGGTTGCCAACAACTGGATGGACTGGGTGGATTCTGTTTTACGTTTTTTCACCAAAAGGATGAGGATTCCGATAAAAACCAATGTTCCAAAAATCACCAGTAAACCGCCAGCCAGATCGCTCATGGAATCACTCCTTTGGACAGAATAAGTAAATTGTATAATAAATTCAAGGAGATAAATGCTGGCGATTGCCACCTTTGTTCCTGAGGAGGAATAATGGAACCAATCCGTGTGACTGTGAATGACCAAATGCAGCAGGGGTATGTGTACTTGCTTACAGAACCGGTAGGTCAGAATTTCCATCCTGATTTTCGCCCGGAATTGACCCCAAAAGAAATGCTTGAATTGGGTGTATTTGGTGGAAAATATCTGACAGACTGCCGGGATGAATTTCCGGCCGATTGGTTTGAGAATGCCCGCCTGGACCCTGACAAACATGATGCTGATCTGAATTTTTTTGGCGTGAACGCGTCCAAACCTTTGTGGTATTGGCAGATGAAAGGCTGGATCTATGCGGAAGACCCGCGCGGCTGGTTCCAGTGGTACTGCCGTTATTACATGGGAAGGCGCTGCCTTGATGACGAGCGCCAAGTAAAACGCTGGAAAGCCATGAGCAGGCACATCGCGCAATTGCGTAAAAATTGCTTTGGAGGAGATCTCAACTGCCGCCGTAAACAACGCCAGGCGCTGATGCATTGGGCGTACGATTCGCGCAAGATTTGATGATTAAGAATAAAAGTTACACGGGGATTTCCGCCGTGTAGCCCAGTTCCCGGATGGCAGTTATGATCTGTTCAACCGTTAGTGTGGTTTCGTCAAACTCAACCACCATTTTTCCGCTGCGGTAGCTCGCGTCAACCTGCTTTATACCCTGCAGGTCATCTTCAAGGGACTGCAAGGTCATGGCGCAATTAACACAGTGCATGTCAGTAATTTTCAGGGTAATTTTATTCATCGCCAATCCTATAGGTCAAACACGATCTCACCGGTATACATGCCCATGGAACAGGTGAAGCCGATCACCTTGCCGGCTTCCTGCGCAGGGATCTGGACGGATTTCATCCCGGTTGCGTCGAGCAGTACCTGGTAGTCCAGCTCGGGTATGAGAAATGCCCGTGAACAGGAGCGGGTGTTATCGGTCACAATTTCAAGCGTTAGAGCCGTGTTGGCCGGCGCATGCAGTGTACGCGGCTCGTAACCATCATTGACCGCATTGAGGACGAGCGTGTCGGGAGACGCAGCATTTGAAGCGATTGGAGTTTGTGTGGTTTCTCCCGCCTGCTCCCGATTAAAAACAGCCTGCACCGCGCGCGTGAGGGAGACTCGAGAGCCTAGCAGGTTGAGCCCGGTATCCACAGCCAGGATTCCAAGGACGATTAAAACAATGGCAACCACCCGTACCAGCCTCTTTTCCAGCAGTGCTCCAAGTTTCGTTGCAAAATAGGAGAGCAGAAAGAAGACAGGGGAAGTTCCCAGAACGAAGGCGAACATCAAAGCAGCACCGAGGAGGGGTTTCCCTGTGGCGATGGCGGCTGCCATCATCGTCTGCGTCACCCCGCAGGGAATCAATACAGTCAGGAATCCCAGGAATACCGGGGTCACGAGTGAGGTATTGTTTTTCGCTTTTTTGCGGATGAAACGTGTTATCGAAGCCGGAGGCTCAAACGAGAAGAAACGAAAGATCGGATGCACATTGAGCATGCGCAGGGCATTCCCGATCATGAATATGGCAATAACGAACTGCAGGATAGCCTGCATTGTGGGGGTCAATTGCAGTACAGAGCCAATGCCGCCCAATAATAGCCCAAGCAGAGTGTAGGCTGTCAATTTCGCTAAAAGGAAGAGTACGATCGGCAATGCGATGCGCGGTGAAACCGGTTTTTGTGCTTTCTTTTTACCCCTGGGAACAGAGAGGTCCTGTTCGATCTGGTTGGCAAGCGAACTGGCGAGTAACCCCCCTTGAACCGCCATGCAGCTTAATCCACCGGTCGTCAGACCTGTAATAAACGCAATCCATAATGCTGCCATTTTTTATCTATATTCCTACCAGTAAGATTTTTGTATTAACCTATTCAATTATTGATTATCTCCTTTATAACATAATTTATCCCACTGGTAAACACTAATTTTTTGTCCAATAATTTCAAAGCGCAATTATCGATAAAAAACCTCGGGTCAACTATAATTTATTTATGCCTAATCTCAAAAAATTCTTTTCCCTTGATCCGTCAATCACCTTCTTAAATCACGGTTCTTTTGGAGCCACCCCCAAACCTGTTTTTGGGGTCTATCAAAAATGGCAGTCACGTCTCGAAAAACAACCCGTGCTTTTTCTAGGGAGAGAATTAGATCAGCTATTATATGAGTCCCGCGCAAAATTGGCGGTTTATCTAAATGCCGACGCCAAGGATATTGTATACATCCCCAACGCGACCCATGGATTAAATATCGTTGCCCGGTCTCTGCGATTTGACTCCGGAGATGAAATTCTATCCAGCGATCACGAATACGGCGCATGTGACTATACCTGGGATTTTCTCTGTAGTAAAACCGGTGCAAAATATGTCCGACAGCATATCCCATTACCGGTAAATTCTGAAGAGGAGATTGTTGACCAATTTTGGCAAGGTGTCACACCGCGGACTAAAGTGATTTATTTAAGCCATATTACTTCGCCAACAGCTTTACGAATGCCCATAGAGAAAACCTGCCAACGCGCCAGGAAGGCGGGCATACTATCAATAATCGACGCGGCGCATTCCCCGGGGCAAATCCCGGTGGACCTTCAAATACTCAATGCTGATGTAGTGTTTGGTAATTGCCACAAATGGATGATGAGCCCAAAAGGATGTGCTTTTTTGTATGTTCGACCAGGAATGCAGCGCCTCATCGACCCATTAATCGTAAGCTGGGGGTACAACCCAACACCCCTGACGACGACAGGGTCACGTTTTATTGATCTGCTGCAGTGGACGGGAACAAGTGACCCGGCTGCAGCTCTGACAGTCCCAGCAGCCATTCAATTTTTGCAGGATCATGATTGGGATTCTGTGCGTAAAAAATGCCACTCGCTGTTACACAATGGTATCGAACAAATATGCGACCTGGTTAAACTACCGCCGTTGTATCCCCTTGATTCAGACTTCTATAATCAAATGGCAATCGCTCCATTACCGCAATCCAACCAGGAAGTACTGAAGAGCCGCTTATACGATGAATACAAAATCGAAGTACCCCTCATCCAATGGCAAGACAGGCAGTTCGTGCGAATTTCTGTACAGGGTTACAACACTCAGGAAGACGTGGATGCCCTAGTCAAGGCATTACAACGATTGTTACCTCAGTTAACAAATCAACCTGCCTGACGGTTTTTTATCTCTTTCCATCGGTATCCGCTTAGCGCCCACAGCACCACATTTGCCCCATAGAATACCCATACCAGGCCAAAGAATACCTGGGACACGTTGCCAATCTGCAAATTATAGACTTCTCCCAGTATTTCGGTGGCGTACCAGCAGGTGGCGGCAATTGCCACCATCAGGGCATTCGGACGCGGGTACAACTTGCGGCGCACGGTTTCCCAGGCAAACCACATGGTGGTGCAGAAGAAAGCTGTATAAATCGGTCCGATCACGGCATGCCCCACGCGTACAATATCCTGCCATAACACCAGCATTACCACCACGGCTGAAGCGTAGATGAGCAACGGCAGCCAGATTTCGGAGAGTTTAAAGTGCTTGAGGTATCCCAGTCCGCGACCAACGCGGATGATGAGGAACAAGTGCGCCAACACCGAGAGCCCGCCGCCGACCATGAATACCCATCCGCCCACGCCCATGTTGGGGTCAACCACCACCAGACTCATGAGGATGTCTGTTGGCAGCATGCATAAGAAAGCCAGCAGGAGCAGCGTCCAATCCCTGCGCTCGAGTTTGTCTTTGCCAGCCATCAAAACCAGAATAAACGCAAGGAATGTAATACACGGTTTAGCAATGGCGGGGTAAAGACTGGTTGTCTTATTGAAATAGTTCATCCAATCCGCGCCGTACACACTACCAGCCAACAGCAGGATTACCCCAAGAACAATAAAGACCCACTTTTTCTTGCCATCACTAATTGCAGCGATAGTCTGTGTAACCATGAACATCCCTCCAAAATCAAAATGGTATTAAGAATTAATTGTACTCAAAATGAAATAAATTAATCTGGTTTTAAGTTTACGGGCGGATAATTACTTTTCGATTTAATGCACCCATGATGATCTTAGTTCGTATATAAAAGGTCAGTTGTGCGCTTTGGTGCTATCATTGGCTTGATTTGGATGATTGGAACAGGAATTAAAATGTTTAACATCAAGAAAATCTACAAAGAATTTCCGCGTAAGTTCTGGCTCGTGGTTGGCGTTTCTTTCATTGACCACGTTGGCGGGACGATGTTATTCCCCTTCTTTGCCCTCTACATCACGCAGAAGTTTGGTGTGGGGATGACGGAAGCCGGCGTAGTGCTCGGATTGTTTGCGATTTCCGGATTAGTCGGGCAAATGATCGGCGGTGCTTTGACTGATAAGTTCGGGCGGCGTAAATTAATCATCGGCGGGTTGGTCTTCAGCGCGCTCAGTACCCTGTCGCTCGGCTTTGTAAAGGAATTCTCCGTCCTCATTCCCCTAGCCATTGGTATAGGATTGCTTTCGGATATCGCCGGTCCTGCCCACGGCGCCATGATAGCAGATATTCTGCCGGAAAATAAACGCCAGGAAGGTTTTGGCGTGCCGCGCGTTGTCGGTAACATGGCCTGGATCATCGGTCCCACCATCGGCGGGTTCGTGGCGGGTAAATCTTTCCTCGCACTCTTCATCATAGACGCCATCATCAGTTGTGTGGTTGCGCTGCTCTTTTACCTGCTCATCTCCGAAACCAAACCGGAACCGCACCCCGGGCATGAACCGGAAGGGATCTTAAAGACCTTTGCTGGCTACACCAAGGTACTGCGCAACGGAGCGTTCATGGCGTTCCTGATGGCTGGCATGCTGATGGGAATCGTATACCAACAGATGTACAATTCGCTTTCGGTCTACCTGCGGGATAATCATGGCATAGATCCGCAAGGATACGGCTTCATGCTCACCGCCTCAGCTATTGTGGTGATCATTTTCCAGTTCAGTGTAACGCGCTACATCAAGAAGAAACCACCCTTTGCGATCATGGCGCTAGGCACACTCTTCTATATGGTCGGCTTCAGTATGTTTGGCTTTGTGGGGCAGTACTGGATGTTCGTGGCTGCCATTGTGGTGATCACCGTCGGTGAAATGCTGGTGGTGCCTACCAGCCAGACGATTGCAACCAATTTTGCGCCGGAAGAGATGCGCGGGCGTTACATGGGTGTTTTTGGCATGACCTGGATGATCCCCGCCACCATCGGTCCCGGACTTGCCGGCGTCATCCTGGATAACTACAATCCCAACCTGTTGTGGTACATTGGCGGGGTGTTATGTGCGATTTCAGCCATAGCTTACTTTGCCCTGCATGCCCGCCTTGGCAAACAGGAGCGCTTTGCTCCTGCCCCAGCCACAGTACCGGAAAACGCCGAATCAGCATCTGCATAATTACTCAATTAGGCACTTTGCAAACAACCCGCAATGCGGGTTGTTTTTCTTAATTCCAACACGCCATCAGGTACAATTTACCCATGAGTGCGACGCCTGAAGTTGTTTTTCGCGATCTGTTTGACCATTTCCATGCACCCACCACCAAGGTGGATTGCGGGCTGGAATGCATGGTTCATAATCCGCATCGCAAAGCCTTCTGCTGTGATATCTGCCACGCAGTGCCGGTGGCGTACCGCAGCGAATGGGAATACCTGCGCGCAAACACCCGTCTGTGGCATAAATGGCGCGGCAACGAGTGTGTGGATGAACCTACGAATCCAATGGAGTTATTGAACCAGACCCCTCATCACCTTTTTTTACTGGCGTGCAAAGGACCTGCCTTCTGCGAGCGCGAGTACCGCGCCACCAGCTGCCGCCAGTTCCCATTTTTCCCCTACATCACCTCGGATTTTCGTTTCATCGGGCTGGTGTATGACTGGGAATTCACAGACAAATGCTGGGTACTCAGCCACCTTGACCAGGTGACCGACACTTACCGGCAGGAATTTATCCAGACCTTTGACCGACTATTTTCCACCTGGCTGGAAGATCTGGACAGTTACGCGCTGCTGTCTGAAGAAACACGCGACCATTACGCGGCCAAAAACCGCCGCTTCCCGCTCTTGCACCGCAACGGCAATTGGTACCTGGTGAGTCCCAAATCAGAGAAAATCAGGCGCGCAGACACATCGACATTTAATAAATTCGCACCGTATCAGTAAAATCGGTAATTGCTATTCTTCTGTTACTTCTGCTGCAGATTTTTTAAACTGCTTACGGTACAACTGGGCGTACAATCCCTTTTGCGCCAGCAGTTCTTTGTGGGTGCCACGTTCAACTATGCCACCGCGGTCTACCACCAGGATCAGGTCCGCCGCCAGGATTGTGCTCAGGCGGTGCGCGATAACAATGCTGGTACGATTCGCCATCACACGCTGCAGGGCGTCCTGGATCAGCGCCTCGGATTCGCTATCCAGGCTGCTGGTGGCTTCGTCTAATACCAGGATGCGCGGGTCTTTGAGGATGACGCGCGCAAGGGCGATGCGCTGCTTTTCTCCGCCACTCAGCCGATATCCGCGTTCCCCCACGATGGTGTCATATCCGTCCGGCAGATCCGCGATGAAATGATGAATGTTGGCAGCCTTGCAGGCAGCCTCCAGATCCTCTTGCGTGGCGTTAAGTTTCGAATATAACAGGTTGGTGCGGATGGTGTCGTGGAACAGGTAAGTTTCCTGGGTCACCATGCCAATCTGTTCGGATAGTGAATCCAGGGTCACGTCGCGCAGGTCAACGCCATCGATCAGGATGCGACCGGAACTGGGGTCATACAGTCGGGGGATGAGGTAGGTCAACGTGGTCTTGCCAGCGCCGCTGGGGCCAACAAGCGCAACAAGCTGCCCAGGTTCCACCCGGAAACTAACGTGTTCCAATGCATTCCCGCGTGCCTGACTGTGGTGGAGTTCATCGACCTTTACAACAGGCTCATCACCCGAAAGAACAGTTGATACTGAATCCATGCTGCCGTAGCGGCGCACATCACTGAGGAAGTGTTCGTCGCCTTGCTGGTAACTAAAGGTGACATCATCAAAGACGATTCCGCCTTTGGATTTTTGCAGGACTACTGCATCCGGTTTGTCATCGATCTCCAGCGGCAGGTCGATCACCTCAAAAACGCGTTCAAAACTAACCACCGAGGTGGCAAATTCCATTGGGGCGTTGGCTAAGGAGCGGAAAGCACCGTATAACCCGCCTAGGTAAGAGCCAAAGGCAACGATTAAGCCAACCGTCATGGCTCCTTTGATAACAAAATAACCACCGAAACCATATACCAGGGCTGTTCCTACCGCCGCTACCAACCCGACGATGCCCATGAAGATCGAGCCCACCAGCGCGCGGTCAACACCCGCCTGTTTTACCTGCCCGGCACGGTGACCGAAGCGGTCCACCTCAAGCTGCTGACGCCCAAACAACTTCACAAGCAATGCCCCGCCGATGTTCAAGGTTTCGTTCATCATGGCGTTCATCTGGGCGTTCGCCACCATTTGCCGCCTTACGATATCCCGCAGGCGGTTGCTCAATTTGCGTACTGCGATGATAAAGAGCGGGAAGATTACCACGCTGATCAGCGTCATGCGCCAATCCAGGGAAACCATCACTGCGAGTGTGGCAACCACCTGGATGACATTGGTGATCAGGTCAACCAGGGTGCTGCTGATGGCATTTTGTGCCCCGACAACATCGTTGTTCAGCCGGCTCATCAATTCTCCGACCTTGGTATTGGTGAAGAAGCGCAGTGACATACGCTGTAAGCCGGAATACAATGCCAGGCGCAGGTCATAGATGACGCCTTCACCTACAGCAACACTAAGGCGCCGTTGAATGACATTCACTACACCGGTTACCGCCGGTAATACCAGCAATCCAGAGGCTAACAGGATCAAGCTTTTCATGTCCTTGGCGGGAATGGCTTTATCGATAAGTTCGCGCACGATCAAAGGAGAGAGCAATGAAAGACCAATACCAGCCATGATCAAAATGAGTAGCAAGAATAATTTCACCCTGTATGGTTTTGCATATGTGAGTACGCGTTTTAACAAATCCCATGAAACTTCAGGGATCTCATCTGGCGCGTTTGCCAGGCGGCGCATTCCATGACCTTGCATCATAAATCCTTATCTCCAATCAGTTGATTCACTTAATATTATAGCCTGCACGAATACTAAATATTCCGATTTACCCGAATAGACCTTGTGTATTTTTCCAAATTATAAGTTCTTGCGCGTAAGTAAGGATTAGTGAGTAAAATACATGAACATCCTTTTTTAACGGAAAGCCCTGATGCAGTGTAAATTAATCATTTTTGACTTCGACGGAACCCTTGCCAATTCCTTCCCCATTGTATTGACCATGCTGGATGAGCTGGCGCAGAAGTTCAACACAAAGAAATTGGACCATGCCGATATCCCCCGTCTGCGCAACTACACCCCGCAAAAGATCATGAAAATGCACAATGTGCGTCTGTGGAAGGTGCCTGCAATTCTTAAATTCACCCGTGCCCGCATGCGCAGTGATGCTCACCGTATTCACAAATTTGAAGGAATCGATGAGGTGCTCCGGGAACTGCATGGACGTAATATTAAACTCGGCATCATCACCACCAACACACAAGTCATCGTGGAGCAGGTGTTAGGCCCGGAAATCTTCAAACTCATCTCTTATTGTTTGGGGGAAGTTTCTCTTTTCGGCAAACCAAAAGCACTGAAAAAGATGCTCTCTCTCTCCGGCGTTGAAAACTCGGAAACATTGGCAATTGGCGATGAGATCCGCGACCTGGATGCTGCAAAAAAGGTCAATATTCCTTTCGGCGCTGTCCTGTGGGGATTCGCTTCTCCTGAAGCACTGGGTGCGCGCAATCCCAAGTACACTTTCAACCAACCTGGTCAGATCCTGGAATTGGTCGAAAACCAAATTGGATAAATTAGTTGCTTTTGCAAGAGAGTACTTTTATCAATAAGGAGAAAAATCATGGAATATCGCTACCTTGGAAAGACCGGTTTACAGGTAAGTGCCCTTTCACTGGGATCATGGGTGACCTTTCACAACCAGGTGGATGAAAAATCCGCCGTTGAAGCCATGGCAGCGGCATACGACGCCGGTGTGAATTTTTTTGACAACGCAGAAGTCTACGCACGCGGAAAATCCGAGGAGATCATGGGTGCAGCCCTTAAGAAACTGGGTTGGAAGCGCAGCAGTTACCTGGTTTCCACCAAGATCTTCTGGGGTCTGAACGATGTAGTCAATGAAAAAAACACTCTTAATCGCAAGCACTTGATCGAGGCGATTAATGGCTCATTGAAGCGGTTTGATCTGGAATACGTAGACCTGCTTTACTGCCACCGCCCGGATCCCAACACCCCAATCGAAGAGACAGTCTGGGCAATGCACAACATCATTGAGTGGGGTAAAGCACTGTATTGGGGAACCTCAGAATGGCCTGCAGGGGATATCCTTTCCGCCATTGAGATTGCTGAAAGGCATCACCTGCACAAACCCGTGGTTGAGCAGCCGCAGTACAACATTTTTCATCGCGACCGTTTTGAAGTGGAGTATGCGCGCCTCTTCAAGGATTATCGCTATGGCGCGACCATCTGGAGCCCGCTGGCGAGTGGACTGCTCACCGGAAAATACAACAACGGCATCCCTGCCGATTCTCGTGGAGCGCTCAAAGGATACGAGTGGCTGCGAGACCGCCTGACGGACAAGAAATCATTGAAAATGGTCAAGGAATTGGGGAAAGTTGCAGATGAACTGGCAATCCCCCTCTCCCGGTTTTCCCTGGCATGGTGCCTTAAAAACCCCAATGTGAGTACCGTTATCACCGGCGCCAGCCGCGTTGAACAGGTACGCGAGAACATGAAAGCCATCGAGGCGGTCCCCGTGCTCACATCCGAGGTGATGAGCCGTGTTGATGAGATTGTCGGCAAACCGGTCGAGGACGAGGATTAAACCTTGTAACTTATGTAAATAACAAAATGCCACAAACCAACGTGGCATTTTTGAATTAATCCCTTAGAATTATTCTTGATGAGTCTACTGAATTTTCTATTAATCGGGATTGGAGCTTTCGCGGCGGGTTTGGTAAATGCCCTGGCTGGCGGTGGCACCCTCATCTCCTTTCCAATCCTCACCGCCCTGGGGATTCCGCCCGTGGCGGCTAATATCACCAACACGGTTGCACTTTGCCCCGGTTACCTCGGCGCGACCCTGGCGCAGCGTGACCTCCTGGCTGACCAGAAACACCGCCTGTGGTGGTATCTGCCCGCCGCCTTACTGGGAGGATTGGCAGGCGCTCTTCTGCTCCTTGCTAGTGGTGAGCGCTTGTTTAGCGCGGTTATTCCCTGGCTCATCCTGCTGGCTACCATTTTGATGGCAGTCGGGGAACCATTAAACCAATGGCTTGCAAGGCACCAAACGCAAGATGCTGCAACAAGTCAGGAGGCTTTCGTTGCGGTTCCTATTGCGCTCGCTTCAGTCTATGGGGGTTATTTCGGCGCAGGGCTCAGCGTAATCATCCTGGCGGTTTTAGAAAGCACCCTGCGGGATTCGCTCACGCGCTTGAATGCACTCAAACAAGCCATCGCCTTTGCAGCAAATATCGCGGCTGCAATCGTATTTGTCTTTTCCGGGCAGGTGGTGTGGCTGGTGGCTGTGGTGATGGCAGCCTGCGCCTTGCTTGGAGGTGCGGTTGGAGGGAAACTGGCAGGGAGATTGAACCCGGTGGTTTTGCGCTGGGTTGTGGTCGGGATCGGATTAATCGTATCCATCTATTATTTCATAAAGTAGTTTTTGGAGGTAAAAATGGGAGCATTTGATTTTCTTACTGGAACTAAGCGCCCGAATGCAGGAACCCCGGTGTTGCCGGCTGCGGAGGTGGTCAATCGTATTGTTGCGCTCAACCGTCCCACCGCGCCCTGGCAGGTGATCCCGGGTGCGGCAGAGAATGTGGATCTGATTGCGGAATGGAAGATCGTCGACGCAAAGTGGTACGAGATCTTTGGCAAAGCCGGGCTGACTAAAGTATTCCGCATTTACCTGAAATTGGATGAATCCACCCGCGAGGTGCGCGCGATGGACCGTGAATATTCACTCTCCTGGTCAGTCGGTGTTCCCTCCCTTTCGGTGGCAGCCAGCAGCTTCAAAGGGCAGTCGACCAGCGTTGAATTCGGCACCGGTTTTGCATTCACCGAGACACTCGCCCCGGGAGTGGTGTACAAGTACAAATTCAGTACCAGCGAAATCAAGAAACC
>CAZSGL010000018.1:0-22537 GCA_964606265.1 uncultured Anaerolinea sp.
GAAACTCCCAACAATCCGCCAGTCAACCCCTGAAATCGAACCCGTCCTTGCTGCTATTTTTGCCCAATAACATGATTGCCCGGAAGTGTTGGATATCCTTTCCAGTGCGATTGCAGAAGAACCCCCCGCCACCCTGCAAAACATTGGCATCATTCGGCCAGGTTATTCAGAGGAACTCGACCATACCATCGAAATGTCACGGCATGCCCGTGAATGGATATCCAACCTGGAAGGCTCTGAACGGGAACGTACCGGGATTAAATCCTTAAAAGTAGGTTTCAATAAAGTGTTTGGTTATTACCTTGAAATCACTCACAGCAATACTCAGCAGGTTCCACCTGAATACATCCGCAAGCAGACCCTGGTTAACGCTGAACGCTATATAACCCCGGAGATGAAAGAATACGAAGCCCTGGTGTTAAACGCCGAGGAACGTATTCGCGAGATAGAAAACCGACTTTTCAAAGAAATCTGTAATTCCCTTTCCCTCCACATCCCGGCGTTGCTGGAGACCTCACAGCAGATCGCAAACCTCGATGTTTTCTCCAGTTTTGCTGATGTTGCCGCCCTTTCCAATTACGTGCTCCCGGAACTCTCAGAGGATTCGGTTCTGGAAATTATCGATGGCAGGCATCCAGTGGTGGAAACGACTCTCCACCAGGAACGTTTTGTACCAAATGATTGTGTCATGGATCAAAACGAAATCATCCGCATTATTACCGGGCCAAATATGAGTGGAAAATCCACTTTCCTGCGCCAGGTTGCTCTAATAGTGCTTATGACACAAATCGGCTCCTTTGTACCAGCTAAAAGCGCACGCATCGGAGTAGTGGATCGTATCTTCACTCGTATAGGTGCCCAGGATGAAATTCATGCCGGACAATCCACTTTTATGGTTGAAATGATCGAGGCTGCCAATATCCTTAACCATGCCACACCTCGCAGCCTCATTATCTTGGATGAGATCGGTCGAGGTACCTCAACATATGATGGGTTGTCTATTGCCTGGTCGGTTGTTGAATACCTTCACAACCATCCCAGGTTGCGCTCGCGCACCTTTTTTGCAACCCACTACCATGAACTCACCCAGTTGAGCGAGCTCCTCCCCGGTGTGCGCAACTATAATGTGGCGGTTACAGAAACCGGTAACCAGGTTGTATTTCTGCACAAGATAGTTGCAGGTGGTGCGGACCGCTCCTATGGTATCCATGTCGCCCAATTGGCTGGTATTCCACGCCCGGTTATTTCACGTGCCAGTGAAATTCTAAGCCAACTCGAAAAGTCTTCAGGTTCGGCTGTCAAAATTGAGGCTTCCCCAGTTCAACAAATGGCTCTTTTCCCCGAGACTAACCCCCTTTTGGATGAGCTGCAAAAAATAGACCTGAACACGCTTTCTCCCATTGAAGCGCTTAATTTTCTTTATGAATGGCAGCAAAAATTTAAAAAGGGCTAACCTGCAATAAGCAGGTTAGCCTACGACAAGAATCAGATTCCCGACACTAATTTGTTTGAATTAAAGAGTATCTTCCATCGAAGGATTACTTTCACGGGAGAAAATGTTCCCAGACCACTGTTGAATGGTGACTCTAATCTTGCTGTCCAAAATATTCATCTTTTCTGTCGTAATCAGGCTCTTAACTGAGGAATAATTTTGCATCCCTGACCCTTCAAGATCAATTTCAAGTGTGATTGGTGCATCTGAGGGGTTTATCACCACCAAGACAGGTTCATGATGATCCGTGCGAATATAAGCAAGTCCATGGTGATTGCCGCAATTAAGAAACCGCATCTCTCCATGCCGCAGGGCAACCTTCTCTTTGCGGCTCCATATCAATTTTCTAACCCACTGGCGCAACGCATTATTCCACTTGGATTCATCCCAGGGGAAGGTTCTGCGGCAATCAGGGTCAGATCCACCTGAAATACCGATTTCATCGCCATAATAAATTGAGGGGACACCAGGATAGGTTAAAAGCAGCAACATGGCGAGTTTTGTTTTTGCAATGTCTCCTTTTAATGTAGTCAGGATTCTTTCCGTATCATGGCTTCCCACGAGGTTAAATTGAGCAAACACATTTTCCCGCTGATACTTTTCCAGCCAGCTTGAGATTCCATTCATAAACGCTTGCGGTAGGATCTTTTGGAATAACAGGTCAATGATCAGGGTCCTAACGGGATAGTTCATTAATCCATCAAAATGTCGCGGGCCTACCCAACGCGGGTTCCCATCCCAAATCTCGCCAATCAGGTAAGCCTCTGAATTTGTATTCTTGACCACCTGGCGGAAATCGAACCAGAATGGATCATCGTCAATTTCATTGGGTACATCCAACCGCCAACCATCAAAGCCTTGTTCGATCCAGTACCGTGCTACATCCAAAATGTACTTTCGGACTGCCGGCTCATTGGTATTGAATTTTGGCAGGCTTTTATATTTCCACCATCCGGAGTAGGTAGTCGCATCTCCGGGTGAATAGGCGTCAACCGGAAACTTATGAATATGAAACCAATTAATATACGGCGAGGACTTTTGGTTTTCCAAAATATCATTAAAGGCAAAAAAGCCTCTTCCGCAATGGTTGAATACGCCATCTAAAATCACACGAATATTATTGCGATGCGCAACGTCCAATAAAGTTAACAACTCGGCATGTGTCCCCAATTTGGGGTCCACGCGGTAGTAATCCACTGTATTGTAGCGGTGGTTGCTCGGACTTAAAAATATTGGGTTCAGGTAAAGTGCATTTATTCCCAAATCGATCAAGTAGTACATACGATCAATGATTCCTCGCAAGTCTCCACCTTGAAATCCTTCATTAGTCGGGTTTGCTTCCCAGGGTAGGATATTTGTCGGGTCATTGCTCTTATTTCCGTTATGAAATCGATCTGGAAAAATCTGGTAGAAAATGCTGTCTTGCACCCAATGTGGGACTGTCATGAAGCCGCCTCGATTGCTTTTAATAAGATTTCAGGATGATTGGAGTACGTTTGTTTGTCCTGCTTACCTTCGGTTAAGTCCATTAAAATATTCGTTAAAACCAGGTTGACCGGTGTCGGAACACCAACTATCGCGCCGAACCGCACCACTGAACCATTCAAAAATTCGACCTCGCTTCTTGTGCGGCCAGCTTGCAAATCAATATGCAAAGAAGGCATTTTTGCCCCCCTTCCTTTTGCCAGAGCAGTTCCTATCAAAAAACGGCCAAATCTCAAGGGAAGTATATCCAAAAGAGTTACAAGTGTTCTAACAGGTGTTCCCGGCAAGTCGATAACATGGATACCCAATTTCCTCATCACTGCCAACGCCTCGCGGATTTGCAGTACTTCAATTTTGTAGGTGTCAGGGTGCTGGAGGATTTTCGCAGGTGACCAGTTGAGGATAGCAGCGCTGGCGTTTACAAGCAGGTTGGTGAGCATTTTCGACCACTTCATGTCAGCTCGAACTGGATATCCTTTTGCGTTTAATCCAGCCAGGTTGAACACTTCCACCAGCCGCTCCGAGAGTGGTTTGCCTGTTTCAACTCCAACTCCACGAAGTTTCTCCAATTTCACATCCCCCAAGCCGTTCCTGCCCACAGCGCTGGTGATAGACCCTCCAATGACGCTGCCTTTACCCAGATTTTCTTCTATAAGTTGCTCGTTTTCGACGCCATTTTGCAGGCACAGGATGGGAGGAAGATTTGCCTTTATTCGCCTTAGTGAGTTTACGATCCCCAGAGTATCGAATGCCTTGACCGCCAGGATGGCAACGTCAAATTTTCTCTCACTCAGCAAAGTTTCAATATCAGTGGATATTTCTACATGCTCAACAACGATCTCGCCAACAGCCTTGCTGATCTTGATGCTGGTGAACTGGGTTGTTTTTATCACTTCAGGTCGTTCAACAAAGATTACGTTGCACCCGGCGTGTGCCAGGCTTCCCCCAATATAAGAACCTATTGCTCCCATTCCAAAACAAAGTACCTTTAATGGCTCCGGTTGATCTTTTGGCATCATTTTTAATTCCAAGTCTTTGAATAGCCGCGCATAAAATCAACCCCTGACATCCACTTTTTCCCAGCTGGTTGAACTTCTCCAAATTTGAGCACGCCATCAGCGGTTCCAATTACTGGAAACCCATTGGCCACAGATCGCTCTCCTATTGATAGTTGCACATCATAAAGAATTTCTACGCCGCGCACTTTAATTATTTGTTGTGAGATTATTATAAAAGTACCCGGCCAATCATCAAATGCGCGCACCATCCGCTCAAGTTCAGCTGCAGATTTAGTAAAATCAAGTTGCCCTTGCTGTTTGTTCATCAACGCAGCATAGGAACTTCCCTCCTCTGCCTGGGGTTGAGGTTTGATTTTTCCAGAAAGATAGTCAGGCAATGTATTAATCAACAATTCACTCCCAACGTGGGCCAATTTTTCATCCAGGGTAAGGGCAGTTTCATTCGCGTCGATGGCAATTTTTTCCTGTGCCAGGATTGGTCCGGTGTCGATTCCAGCATCCATTTTCATTATCGTAATCCCAGTGTGAGAATCACCTGCCAAGATGGCTGCCTGGATCGGGGCTGCTCCCCGCCACCGAGGCAGGTAGGAAGCGTGAACATTAACACATCCAAATTTTGGCAGGTCGAGTACATTCTGCCGGAGAATCTGCCCATACGCCGTGACAATAATTACATCCGGTTTTAGGACTTCCAGTTCGGCAAATGAGTCTGGGTTTTTTAATCGCACTGGTTGGAAGACAGGAATTCCCAACTCACTGGCAACCACTTTTACCGGTGGAGGAGTAAGGTTCTTTCCACGTCCAGACTCCCTGTCAGGTTGGGTAAAGACTCCGCAGATAGGGTAACTGGCAGCCAACTTCTTGAGGACTGTTCCTGCAAATTCGGGGGAACCCATGAAAACGATTCGGTGAGACATCGGATTGATTTTAACATATTCCTTTTCGATTAAAATAGTTACATGAAACCTTTTGAAAATGCCTGGAACGAGTTGCAGCATGCCCGCGAAGCCCGTGCCGCAGGCTTTGAAGGTCGAGCAAGGGTTTGTGCCCGGCGCTCAGCCGGTTTTGCCATTAGGGAATATTTGATAAAAAAGCACAAGATTTTTCCATCAATTTCCCTTTTTAATCTACTCGTGGATCAATCTGTTAGGGATATACTGCCCCCGCAAGTAATCGTCTCCCTTGATCGCCTTTTTCTCAAGGTTAATGAGCAATTTCAACTCCCTGGAGGTGTAGACCTGATCTCTGATGCGAAATTAGTGATATCCTTACTGGAAGCGAAATTGGAGGATTAATGCCGGAAACCAGAAAGATAATAATATACGGAACTACCTGGTGTGGGGATTCTCGCAGGGCAAAGCGTTTTTTTGATGATAACAATATTGAGTACGACTGGATAGACATTGATGTAGATCGCGAGGCTGGAAAATTGGTTGAACAGATCAATGGCGGGTTTCGTAGCGTTCCAACCATCATCTTCCCCGATGGATCCACTCTTACAGAGCCTTCAACTTTTCAACTCCGAACAAAATTCAACCTCGGCTGATTCTATTTTTCTCTGCTGTGCGAGGTTAAACTCTTTATCACCCAAACAATAATTGCACTTGCCAGCACTCCGATACCTACAACAAGCAGTTTAGTATTCTTTTTTGTAGATTCCACAAATATTGTTGGAACAGTTGTGATTTTATTCTTAAGCGAATTTACAAAATCTGCGTCCGGCATGACAGGTTTAATCAATTGAGATAGCTTTGACTCCAAATTACCTAAATTGGCGTTCCTCAATCTGCTTAACGGGTCATTCATTTTCCAATCCCCTTTTTCTTACCTGTTTCATAACCAATTTTCACCATTTCATCTTTTAATGCGATCAATGCCCGATGGTACAGACTTTTAATTGCACCTTCTGTGCGTCCCATAATTTGAGCGATTTCTGCATTTGAAAGATCTTCCAGGTACTTCAGCAAGATCAACTGCTGGCGATCCGGGGCGATCCTCCTAATGCCTTTTAGGAGCAGTTCGGTTTCCTGGTTTTTTTCCACCACGGCTTCAGGCAGGTCCAGGCGTTGAGGAATCTCGGGTTGTTCATCAAGTGATACTTCTTTCCTGCGCTGCCTATCTCGATGCCAATTGGCAATCAGGTTATGGGCGATGCGATAAAGCCAGGCCGAAAATGGTATGCCCTTCTCCTCGTAATTTTTAATGTGCCCAAAGGCCCGGTAGAAAACTCGAGAAGTGATATCTTCAGCGTCATCCTCAGAACCAACCCGGTAAAAAATATAATTATATATTCGGGATACATTCTGACTGTACAGGTATGAAAACGCATCCGGATCACCTGTCCGGGCTAACTCTACTGCGTTTTCTGCAGTGATCTCCCGGATTTTCTGTTTGTTTCCTTTTGTCATCTGATTAAACCCATCTCTACTGTTATGGTTGCGATGTTCATTGTTATTTCCAATTAATCGCAGCCTGCACTGCTGCATAGGCATCCAGAATGCCCGCCCCTACCGCCTCGTCAACTTCACCGCAAATTGGCGGAGTACCCATATAATTCTGTGCCGTTTCTCTCAATATCTTCATCGTTCCCTCCACATCACCCATCAAAGCAGGATTGGCTGACCACATCAAGGCAACCACACCGGTCACATGAGGGGCAGCAAAGGAGGTTCCATCGGCGGTAGAATAGCCGCCGCCAGGATATGAGCTGGTCACCATTTCTCCTGGAGCAAGAATATCGGGTTTTTGTCTTTCACTGCCATCCACCAAAACAGGTCCAAAACTGGAAAATGAAGATAAATTGCCATTCTGATTTACTGCGCCGGCTGTGAAAACTGATGCATAAATGGCAATCGGATCTGTGACTGAAGCACATCCATAATTACCCGTGTTTCCTGCTGCCGCTGACATAAAGATGCCAGCAGAAGTCAGCGCTTTCATCGCATCTTCATACACTGCCGGGTCACATCCTTCAACATCCGGGCAGCCCCATGAATTATTGACAATATTTGCGCCCTTAGACGGATCTCCATCCATAAATGGATCCCCGCCTTGTGAAAATGGCGCCAGCATGAACTGCATACAATCCAGGTATTTTGCTGGGTTGCCCAGGTTGCGTGCCAGGTTTACACAACCGATCCATTGCGCATCAGGTGCAATCCCGATATCTTTGCCTGCGGCAATTCCGAGTGTCAACGTCCCATGACCTGAAAGGTCCACCGGAAATGGAGATGCGTTCCAGGGGTCAAACCAGTTGTAGTTGTCACTAGATTCTGCCCCACGATAATTATCCACAAGCTGAGGGTGTCTGCCGTCCACCCCGCTGTCTGTTTGACCAATTACAATTCCTCTTCCGGTGATTTTCAATTCCTCTACAACCTGGTCCGCGTGGATCATTTGGATGTTCCAGGTAGGTGTTATGGGGATTGTTGCGCTGTCTCCCTCACCTGCATTGTTCACCTGTGGAAGCGGGCGTAACTGCGGACTATCTAGAATACGGTCAACAGCATCATTCCGTGCCAGCAGCATTTTTACAAGGCTTCCCCCATTAACTTCAATCCCATTGACAAGATAATAAGGAGTGTACTTTATTTTAAGCTTATCCAGTGTATTGCGTAGTTCAGTTTGTTTATCGCTTGCAAATTCCGACAGTTGTTGATACACCCCTATCCTTCTCACCGACTGATCTTCAATACTCGCAATGGCGGATATATCTGCCTGGGATTTTAAGATGACAAAAACTTTTTCTCCGTGAAAACCGATTTGTCCCCAGAACGCGTAGACCATCATAAAACTTACGATGCTCGCCATAAGCAAACCGAAATTCCATTTTGAAGGTAGGTTAATGTTTTTTAGAAAACGGAAATTGAGCATGATCACGATGATGAGGGTGATCAAGCTCATAAACGTAAACCAGGCAGCCCGGTTTGCCCAAAACAACACCTCTCCGTCACCACTTCCAATGATCAAGGAGAGTTCATCCATATCAAAGAAAAGCAATGGCAAAGCAATCACAAAGGTAGCCACCAGGAAAACTGCATTTCGTCCCTGGTCCCGCCGACCAATACCCGCAATAGACAACCCCGCCAGCACCCAGCCGCTGATCGGCACCACGATCACCAGCATGGATTGTGAACCGTTATGCGCCAATGCTGTCACAAAAATGAGCAATGTTATGAATGCTACAAATCCATCCAGGATAAGGTCAGATACCCTTAATTCACGTTCTTCTGTGTGGACTCTTTCAAAGTAATGGGGAAAGATTAATTTCACAACTAGGAGTCCAAAAACAATTCCGACTATGCTTTCAAGAAGTGTATCCACAACTGAACCCAATGCTCCCCAAAGAAGCCACGAGATCGATAAACCAAAAACCAAAATTGTGGCAATTCCTAGTAATGTCGATTTTGGTTTGACATTAAGAGATTGTCCTTCATATGGTTTTTTGAACACAATCAATCCGATTAGGAGCATGGACATTGAACTAATCTGGAGGATTGCCGTTTCGTTTTGGGCGGTGAGATACAACATCTTTAAGGGGATGGTTAGAATTGCCAGAATTGAAGCAATCATCCAGACGCGAAAGATAAGTTTTAGACGTGGAGTTTTGACTGTAAAATTCAAAATTAAGGTGGGGATGAAAATCAGGGCTGCATATGCTGCGTGGATCACCCAGCGAATATCTGCCATACCACTTGAACTCTCGAACAATGTTTGTTCCAGTGCCCAGGTTGCAAAGAGATCAATCCCTGAGAGAACAATAATCCAGAGTGAAACAAACACCACAAGTAGGACAACCCCACAACCTTTTGCATTAACCTTTGGGTTTTCTATTTGAACCGCTTCTTCCATTTGCGCTGCCTTTCCCACCAATTCGTAAAGGTTGGTTTTCCAGGGATTATTGCATTACAAGATTATAAAGTCATTCCATCAATCAGGATAGCAATTTTTCCATTAGCAAATATATAGCTGAAAGTCAAATTCCAGAGGTTGACGTTTCACTAACTCTCTGGCAAGGAATGTAACTCCAATTGGTGACGCTGAGAAGTTTCCTTAAGGAAAAAGTCCATCGAGGATTTTTCTCTTGACCCTTTTTAACAGTCAGGCTACAATAGACCTGTGCGTAGGGTTTCATGTCTGATCCTGATTGTCCTGTTGATCAGTGAAAAATCTGGCGATTGAGAAACGAATGACTGATACCTCACTGATTAAACCTCCCAAGGATACGCTGTTCGGCGATCCAAAGGTGGTTTTTTATTTTAATCTAATCAAGGAGAGAGACCGATGAAAGACTTCCTTATCCGTGGGAAACTTAATGAGATCGATCCTGAAGTACACCAATTGTCTGAACTTGAAACTGAGAGGCAGTTCCGTAAGCTCATTCTCATTCCATCTGAAAGCACTGCTCCTGCTGCGGTTCGCGAGTCGCTGAGCTCTGTCTTCCAGAATCTCTATGCTGAGGGCTATCCAGATGAAGAAACACGCTGGATGTCTCAGGCAGAAATCCTCGATTACCCAACCCGCCTGGCATATTACCGGCGTTATGCAGACCCGCGTTACTACAAAGGAGTGGAATATGCCGATGCCATTGAATCCTTGGCACGCAGACGCTGTGCTGAGGTATTCGCCACTGAAAAAGTTACAGCTGATCAAATTTTCGTCAACATCCAGGCACTTTCCGGGGCTCCTGCCAACAACGCTGTATACCACGCCCTCATCGAACCCGGGGACGCAATTCTTGGCATGAATTTGCTGCACGGCGGTCACTTGACCCATGGCTCTTCCGTCAACCGCACCGGAAAACTCTATCGAGTCTCTCACTACAATGTCGATCCTCAGACTGAGATGATTGATTACGACAAATTGGAGGCCATTGCTAAAGAAAATTTACCAAAGGTGATCATCTGCGGATATTCATCCTATCCGTGGATTCCTGATTGGGCACGTTTCCGCGCGATCGCGGATTCTGTCGGAGCTTACCTTTTGGCGGATGTCTCTCACATAGCAGGCATGATCGCCGGCAAAGCCATCCCTTCCCCAGTCGGTCACGCGCATGTCATAACCTTCACAACGCACAAAACTCTTTGTGGACCCCGAGGCGCGTGCATTCTCACCACTGATCCAGCCCTCTCGAAAAAGATCGATAAGGCTGTTTTTCCGGGAGAACAAGGCGGTCCACATGTCCATGTTTTCGCGGCTCTTGCTACCACTTTTAAACTGGCAAGCGAAAAACCATTTAGAGAACTTCAATCCCAGATCATTAAGAATTGCCAGGCACTCACTGATCAATTGAAGAAACGCGGTTTACGCATCTCCTTCAACGGGACAAATTCCCATCTGGGTAACGTGGATTGTAAGACCATTGTTGGTCCTGACGGCACGACTCTCTCCGGCGACATGGCAGCTCGCATCCTCGATATTGCCGGGATCGTCCTAAACCGCAACACCATCCCTGGTGATAAGACCGCATTATTCGCTTCCGGAATCCGTTACGGCACTCCCTGGATGACACAGCGTGGCATGCTGGAAAAAGAAATGGTTATCGTTGGAGATATCATAGCCGATGTTCTCCTGGCCACTATACCGTACTCAGTGGATACTAAAAAAGGACCTGCAATTCGGGCTAAAGTTGACTTCCAGGTTTTAGAGAAAGCTAAAATTCGCGTGCGGGACTTGTGCGAAAAAGCTGGCGCAGATCTGGAATTCCAAAAAAGCGGTTACCCCCATTTTTGCTATATAGACGATAAATCTCAATCCAAGACAGAATTAACCTCTGTTGATCTTTATGGGGAGCATGTGGAGCATTTTGTGCAATACTGCTTCAGCTCTGACACTGGTGCTTTAAAGGTTGGAGAGGATCAACCATCCTCTTTGTCTATCTTTGAATCCACTATTCAAGGTCAGCTGGGTAAAGTGGAGTTGACCAAATACCGCTTTACTTTCCCGAAAGCTAGTTTTGGGCTGGCAGCCGCTTTCCTCCGTGATCTCTCTGATGGATATATCGCCTTTGATGAAGATCTTCCACGCCGTATTCCCGGACCAATTGTGATCGAGGAGAACCCTGGAATCCTTTTATCCATTTCCAAAAAGGATGTCGGTCAAAACCGGAAACCCTATTTCATTGGACAGAAAAATACGCCTACTACCCGCCTACCCAAGTTCTCATGGGAAGAAAAACCATCCAATAAGCTGATGCATACACCTTTATACGAGACTCATAAAGCTATGGGTGCGAAGATCATTCCATTTGCCGGCTGGGATATGCCTGTTTGGTACACCTCGGTTGTAGAAGAACACCTTGCCTGCCGCCAGGTTGCCGGATTATTCGATGTCGCCCACATGGGAGTCTTCCAGGCAGAAGGTCCGCACGCCGCTCAATTCCTTGACAGCGTTTGCGGCAACGACATAGGTGGATTGGATGTAGGCGAATCCTGTTACACTCATTTCCTTGATCCCCTGGCGAATGTCATCGATGACACCCTTGTTTACAGGCGTGATAAGGAAAAATTCCTGGTTGTGGTTAATGCCTCGAATGATGAAAAAGATTGGACATGGCTTAATGCCGTTCGCGAAAACAAAGTAGCCATCGACGCTGAACGTCCTTGGGTGACCGCTTTCGGAACAGGTCTGATCTTACGCAACTTGCGGGATCCCAAAGAAGGCAAAGACATGCGTGTCGATATTGCTTTGCAGGGACCAAAATCGCGCGATATCCTGCTCGCGCTTGGATGTGATGCCGCCACAACCAAACGCATCAAAGCCCTCAAACGCACTGAACTCTGTGACGCAATTGTCGGTGGACTTGATATGATCGTCTCCCGCACTGGCTATACTGGTGAGAAAATGGCATTCGAACTCTTTGTTCACCCTGAAAAGGCAACTGCCTTGTGGCAAGCGTTGTGCAAGATCGGCGAGCCTCTTGGGATGAAAGCCTGTGGTTTAGGCGCTCGCGATTCTTTACGGACAGAAGCCGGTCTGCCTCTCTACGGACACGAAATGGGTGGTGAGATGAATTTCGGTGTTGCTGAAGCTGGATTCGGATCCTATGTGAAGGAATATAAACCCTGGTTTATTGGACGTGAGGCTTACATCGAAAAAGAGAAAGAGCGCAAGGGAGTGGTTGCCCGCTTCCGCTTCAACGAAAAAGCGGTTCGCATGGCGCACAATGGCGATCCGGTGGTCGACGCCAAGGGCAAGATGATTGGCGTTGTCACCAGTTGCGCCATTGATAAGGAAGGATTCCTTACTGGTCAGGCATTCATTGACCTGCGTAGCGCAATTGAAGGAACCCCGATATTTATTTACCAGGGTGCCCCCAAACAGGCATCCAAGGCTCCTGGTGAGTTGGTCAGTGGCGACAAGGTTACTCTACCCACCCCAGCTACTGTTGTGAGTCGTTTTCCTAAGCTCTAAACTGGTAACAAACAGATAAAAACCGATCTAAGGAGAGAATTCCAAAAATGCAAACCCCCTGGGACTATCGATACGCGCAGCGAACACAAAAGATGAAGGCTTCGGCCATTCGTGAATTGTTAAAATTTGCAGAACAACCGGACATGATTTCTTTTGGTGGAGGGTTTCCAGCAGCCGAGGTTTTCCCCGTGGAAGAATTTCAGCGTGCGTGCAATTACGTTCTTGAACATAAAGGTGCTGAGGCTCTGCAATATGGTGGAACCGATGGTTATGTTCCCTTGCGCGAGATGATCGCGCGTCATACCAACCGTATCGGAATCACTGTCGACATTGACAATATCTTAATCACCTCCGGGTCACAACAAGCCCTGGACCTATTGGGGAAAATCTTTATTAACCGCGGTGACCGCATCCTGGTGGAATCTCCCACGTATTTGGGTGCATTACAAGCGTGGAATGCCTACGGGGCTGAATACATTGCGGTTCCGGCAGATGAAAACGGAATGCGCACTGATTTACTCGAAGATGCGTTGAGAATCGGTCCTAAATTCATTTACGTTCTGCCAAACTTCCAAAACCCCACCGGCACTACCCTGCCCATGGAGCGCCGCCAGAAACTAATTGAACTTGCAGACCGATATGGCGTGCCAATTGTCGAAGATGATCCTTATGGTCAATTGCGCTATGAAGGTGAAGATCTGCCCGCAGTAGAACTTCTGGATTCGCAAATGCGTAAGGTAGATGGCAACTATACAGGGAATGTCATTTATTTGAGCACGTTTTCCAAGATTCTCGCACCCGGACTCCGCCTCGCATGGGTGATCGCTCCCAAAGAAGTCATCCGCAAATTATCTTTAGCCAAACAGGGGACAGACCTTCATACCTCAACATTCAATCAAATCGTTGCACATGAGGTTGGGCAACACGGCTTCATCGACCGCCATGTTAAAGTCATCCAGGAAACCTATAGGATACGCAGGAATGCAATGCTGGACGCACTGGAAGAGCACATGCCGCAAGGCGTGCATTGGACCCATCCACAGGGAGGGTTATTCCTTTGGGCGACTCTACCTGAAAAATTCAATGCCACCGAAATGCTGCAGGAGGTCATCAAGGAAAAGGTTGCCTATGTTCCAGGTGAATTCTTCCACCCTGATGGCAGCGGTAAGAACACCATCAGGCTGAACTTCTCCTTCTGTGATCCTGAAAGAATCAACGAAGGTATTTCCAGGCTCGGTATTGCCTTTAAGAAAAAGCTTCTATAATCATCAAAAAAGAGGGGGAGTCAATTGACTCCCCTTCTTTTTTATTTATTCTTTACCAGACGCCCACAATTTAAATTCCTTCAGTATTGACCCACCCAGGAACTCAAGCAGGATTGAATTATCCGGGATCAAGTTGGTTTCCACCGGTAGGAACCATTCCAGGAATGCCAAAAGCCGTTTTGCCTCAACATGCTCCGGCGTGCCATAAGTGACCTGGCGCAACAAGGGTTCTGCCAGTAATCTTAAGGCTGAAAGCTCATACACCAGCGCAGAATTGAATAATTTATTGCCATTTTCCTGGTATGGGAAGATATATTCTTTTTCACCCCTCTGAACAGACTCCCAGCGGCCAATAGTCTGTTGGGCAGTATAGCCGCGCTCACGCGAATCACGCACAATGCGGCGCAATAAACGTGTATCAGTCGTGGAGATACGGTTATATCGATCCAGGTTTAACTGGGTCAAGCAGGAAGCATATATTTTAAATGTGGAAGCCGGGTCGATTTCAGGGAGTAAATTCGGGTTTAAGCCGTGTATCCCCTCGAGAATGATGATCTGATCCTTCATCAGTTTGATAGTCTCCCCTTTTTCACTCATACCGGTTTTGAAATTGTACCTGGGAATCTGCACCTCTTCACCAGCGATCAACCGCTTGAGATGGTTGGACATTAAATGAGTGTTCATTGCCCCAAGTGATTCAAAATCGTACTGCCCTGATGCATCTCTTGGTGTTTCTTCCCGGTCCACAAAATAATTGTCCATTTCCAATGGAAAAGGTGAAAACCCGTTTGCCAGCAATTGAACTGATAATCGTTTTGAGAATGTAGTCTTACCTGAAGAAGAAGGACCAGCGATCAGGATGATCCTGGCTTCATCTGATTTCTCAGCGATATGCTGGGCGATATCAATTATTTGCAGTTCATGCAATGCCTCCGAAACCAGGATGATCTCACGGATATTTCCCGCCTGGATCGAATCATTCAGGGCTCCTACCGATTCGATTCCCAGCCTTTTTAACCAGTTGCCATATTGCCGGAAAGTGCTCAGCAATTTGGGATAACTCGGCATGGGTTCAATCGTCTTCGGGGAATTCCTGCGCGGGAAGCGCAGAACAAAACCTTCCCCAACTAATTCCAGGTCAAACCACTTAAGGTAACCCGTTGATGGGACCATATATCCGTGGTGATAATCCTTGTGGTCACCCAATTGATAAAGAACAAGATATTGTTTTTGCCTGTATTTTAGCAATCTAACTTTGTCTTCGAGATGTTTTTCCTGGAAATAGTTTATTGCCTCTAACAGTGGAACGTTAGTCCGATCAAAACATAAATCGTTTTCCACCAGGGTTCGCATGCGTTTCTTGAGGGCCTCAAGATCAGCCTGAGCAATTGAGTCTCCATCAGCAACCTGGCAATAGTAACCACCCGCCGAAACAGAGTGGTCAAGGGTCATGCTCACTTGTGGGAAGAGTTCTTCAAATGCCGCTTCAAGGAGAAATGTTATCGATCTCCTGTAAATGCGTGCGCCATCGTCATCTGCCGTTGTCACCAGTCGGATGCGGGAATCTATCTCGATCGGATAGGTCAGCTCACGTAGTTCCCCATTGACCACAGCTCCCATGATCGGGGGGTTATCCCATTCTGGCAGCATCTTGAGTAAACTCTCAAGTGTTGCCCCCCGCATACCGGTAAATACTCTCCCATCAGGAAGGATCAGCTCAATAGTTGAACGCTCAGAATGAATTTTCCCGTTGCTGGATTCGTAAACGTTACTGCTCATTATCTATGACCCACTTTCAGTATTGATGCAAATCCTTTGTGAACCACCGTATTGTACCAATGATTATGCTATACTCTGCATACAATTCTGTTATGACCTATGGAACCCAATTACGATAGCCTGGATCCTGAAGAACGCATCAACAAACTGCTTGCAGCCATTTCTGTCCTACTGGGCGCAGCTAGTATTTGCGCGGGCATCGTCCCAATAGTAGGGTTTATCGGTGGCTCGATCGGTTTATGGTCCGGGCTGAGGGGGCGTAGGTCTGAATCACGTTCTCTGGCCACCTTTGGCGTGGTTATTTCCGCGTTTGCCCTGACCATCTCAGTAGTCTATGCAATATTTGTCCAAATTTCCAAAAACTGAACAATTACTCTGCTAATCCTGTGAGCTTGAGAATAACATCCTGTCAAGCAATGTCCTTTGCATCACGATGAAGATGATAATTACCGGGATTGACATGATCAATACAAGTGATCCCAATACACTCCACGGTTGAGCATTTCCACTCTGCACCATTGCGTAAATTGACATTGCCAAGGTAACCGTTTCCGCCTTGTCAACAAAAAACCATCCGATAGCAAACTCGGAATACGCCATTAAAAATGAAATCAACGCCGCAATGGATATGGAAGGAAGTGCGAGAGGTAGGGTTACAAATACGAAGGTTTTTAAACTGCTTGCGCCATCAAGAAAAGCTGCTTCCTCCAATTCTTTTGAAACCGCCTGGAAAGCTACTCGCATGTTCCAAATGCAAAAAGGCATTCCGAAAGCTGTATAGACCATTACCAGCGCTATGAGCGTTGTCCGTATCTTCAACATGCTCAATACGATGTAAAGTGGAGTAGCAAAAGCTATTGGAGGGATTACTGCGGTTAATAACAGGAAAAAGAGCATCGGCTTACGTCCAGGGAACCGAAATCTCGCAAGGGCATATGCCAGTGAAGATCCTAAAACGATTGCCAATAAGGCAGATCCAATTGAAACGACCATACTATTTCTGAACAAGGTGATGAAATTTACAGATTGATAAGGTCGATCCAAAACTTCCAGAACTGAAGAAAAGGAAAATTCTTTTGGTAGCAGACGAAACTCAGTCGGTCTGCTTAGTAATGAACCATCGAATGCCAACCTGGACATCCCCCATATTGGAAGAATGACATATAAAGCAATCACAACTAGGATAATTTGAAAAAGAATCTGTTTCCACCATTTCATTTTATACATAGGTTACTCCTTCAGTAACCTTATTTGATCTATTGAGCATCATTACCAGAATTACAAGAAAAAGTATTGTAAGTATATTGATTACCGCTGATGCAAAGTATTGCCCATCATGAAACATTCCATACGAAACGTTCGCAAGGGTTACGCCATCAACGTAAAACGCCTGGAAAAGGTAAAACTGGTTGAATGCAAATATTGATCTGATGATTACCGCTGGAATAATTAATGGCAGTAACAATGGCCAGAGTATTTGCCCAAATATTTGGATCCGGTTCGCCCCATCCAGTTGAGCTGCTTCAAAAACATCCTCAGGAAGCATTTTTAAACCTGCAGTCGTTGCCAGCATCATGAATGGGAATCCATACCAAACCCCAGCCATTAACAGCACCAGCATCCATAAGTTTTGTGAATTTGTCCATCCCATTAATGAGGCGAATGGAAAAGTCTCGCCATACTGTAGAACACCCAGACTCAACCAGCCCGTGGTTGGTGCAAATACATTCATCCACATTAACGCCCCGATCATTTCTGGTATCGCCCATGGGAGAATGAATAATATTTGCCAGGCTTTCTTGGCAAATAGTCCCTTCTTCCACATCAACAACCCAACACCAATTCCCAGTAATGATTGCAGCAAAACTGACACAACAGACCAGAATCCATTAATGAAAAGTAAGCCTGAATTTAATATTTGTTTAAGTGCCGGCAGGTAAATGCTAAAACCCAGGAACTGCACAAGGGTGGACCGTGATTGAAGGTCCGCGTCTGCAGGAACGATTTTTCCGGATAATCCGCCCCATAACTCCCTCCAGATGCCCCCGTTAAGTCCGTCCTTGATTGACAGGTTGTTGAAATCGGTCATCGACACCCCAAATTGATAAACAAGCGGGAAAATCGTGAAGATCGCAAACAATAACAACCCGGGTATGAGCCAGGGAAGGATCTTTTTCCAATGTACACCAGGACCCGCTTTTTTGGTTGTTCTCCTGGTGATAACATTTTTTGTTGTTTCTCGTACGGGATCTATTAACATCAACTTCAACCCCTGGCTTGCTGTCAAGCAGAGCGGGGCAGTCAGAATGACGATGTATTGAGGCCACTTTGTTGGCCACAAAAGCAGGAAGGTTAGCGCAACTGCAATCCAGATTACCATCACCCGGTGCTTTTGCCACTGTCGTTTCATTCCAAAGACTGCCAGGATTGTGATCAACGGGTCTAGAGCAATCCAAATCGCTTCAGGCTGCCAAACCCTGGGCGTTGAGAATAGCCAGTAAAACGGCTGCCAAACAGGAAAACCAGCGTCTTGCACTTCCGCTGCACCAGTAGAATAGGCGCCGTGGAATAGAACGGATTCCTTTATCCTTTCAATAGGATTTGGCCAAAGGTATGGGTCAGTGGCAAAAAATACAGCAACAGCGATCCCGCCCCATAATAGTATTTTCGGAAAATCTTTCTTAAAACGTTGTTCATTGACCGTTGTTGCCAACCAATCAATCAGGATGGCAATACCAGCCACACAATAAAGGTACTTTGAGGCAGCTGTAAGCCCCAATAGCACAGCCGAGAACACAACCCAAACCATTCGAGTTTTCTTTTGATATCTTAAATATAACAAAACACATCCCAGGCTGAAAAACGCCGGTAGCGCTTCCAACATGATCTGAGACACATATTTAACTGTAAATGAGTGAATTGCTAGCATAATACCCGCCACAGGATCCACAACAGCCAGCAAACCGGCGGTCAGGGTACCAAAGATGGCGTTAGCGATCCGCCCATTCTTTAATTGATTCCGTGGTAGATACACGTTAGGACTGGCTGTTGATGGTCGATCGGATATAAGGATAGTTTCAGGCAGGTGAACAATACTAATTCCTACCAGGATTTTTGCCAAAGGAGGGTGCTCTGGCCGATAATTTGCGTCTTGAAATCCGCGCCAATCCCTTGCGCGCATTAATTGGGCATACTCCTGACCTGCTCTCAGGTAATCATCTTCATCGTAATCAACATTCAATGTCGTTAACGCGTGCCACCGGATGACCCACGCCAGGGCAATTACGCCAATCACAGCAATAATGTATAAGAATAACTTTATCGATTTATTCATTTTTGACACCATAATTTCAAATCACTCGGTGGGTACTAATTGCAACAGAATTGTTTGAAATGGCTCCATGGATAGACCCGGAAGATAATCTGTTGAGTTGCCAGCAGTAACCACCATGTCTTTTATTGTGGCATAACCAAGAATGGGTTCACCGACGTATCGCCCGTCCGCGAGACTTGCACCTTCAAAAGAGAACGAAAAGTCTGCAACTTGTTTCTTGGACATATTGATTAAAACAAGTATAGTTACTTCTTCGCTTTCACGCAGGGCTGCATATATCCCTCGGTCGCTGCATTTAATAGGGGTATACCCACCTGACGAAATAACGGGATATTCGTCCCGGAGCTGGATCAACTGACGATACCAATTAAGCAAGGATTTTTCATTTGTGGATTGGAGTTCAACATTTACTGTGGAATAATTTTCCCCGAGTTCTTCCCATGGATTTCCGGTTGTGAAACCTGCATTCCGCTCGGAGCCCCATTGCATCGGACTGCGAATATACTCATCTGGTTTGATACCTTCCATGCCGATTTCTTCACCATAATAGATAAATGGTGTTCCCGGCGAGGTTAACATTAATGCTGCTGCCACCTTGGCTTTGTCCGAATTTCCACCCAGCGTACTCATAACCCTATTCTGATCATGATTGGTAAGAAAAGTAGCAAAATTCCAGTCACCGTTGTCTTTTTCAATAAATGCCACCGCGCTGCCGATACCTGATATGCTCCCCCCGTTGGCACTGTTGACAAACCCGCTGGCAACTTCAAAATTAAAGATCATATCCATTTCGTCATCATCATACAATTCTGAAACACGCGCATCACTGCCTGAGACTTCACCAACCACGTAGGCATCTGGGTTGATCGCTTTGTAAAAAGCATAAAACCCTTTGAACCAATCATGTGTCGCCGGGGTGTTTTCCAGTACTTTTCCATCCTCGATCAAATGTTTGGCAGCATCCACGCGGAAACCATCAACTCCTACGTCTTCCAACCAGAATGCGGTCACATTTTCCATCTCCTCAGTGACAGCGGGATATCGATAATTCAAGTCAGGCATACTTGGACTGAAATAGCCATAATAGTATTTGGAATTTGGACCTGTGTCTACTTGATGCCAGTGATTACCACCGTTATCTGCAGACCATACGTACCAATCGTGGGTTGGCCAATTTTCGCTTTTCGACGCCTCAATAAAAAATGGATGGCTACTTGAAGTATGGTTTAATACAAGGTCGATGATAATCCTTATCCCTCGTTTATGGGCTTCTCCCAGCAAATGCTGAAAATCTTTCATGCTCCCATACTCAGGATTCACGTCGTAATAATTAACCACATCATAGCCGTGATATGACTGGGAAGGGTTGATGGGCATTAACCAGATGGCAGTGATTCCCAGGTCTCCATGCGTCTCAGGATCCCCATCATTAAGGTAATCCAATTTTTCGGTTATCCCATTAAAATCGCCTATTCCGTCTCCATCGCTGTCATAAAAGCTTCTAACAAATATTTCGTAAAATACAGCTGTTTTCCACCATGGTATATCGAGTTGTAAATCTTCCATAATCACTTCGGAAGTTTTAAGCTCATTGGCTGAGTTTATTGCAGGAATGCACCCCGCAAGCAGACTTAAAAGGATGACCAAATGAAAAATTGGTTTATATCGCATCTCACCTCATTTACGAATTAAAAAAGCGGCCTCGCGGCCGCTTTTTCTTCTAACCTTTCACGCCGCCGGCAGTTAAACCACTGACGATTTGTTTCTGCAAGAGAACGTAAACAATTGCCACTGGTAAGGCAACAATGATCGCCATTGCTGAAAACCGGTTCCATGGGATTGAATTGGCATACTGACCTTGCATGTTGTATAAAGTCATTGCAAGGGTGTAATCCTTCGGTTGAGTCAGGAACAGCCAGGGAAGCACAAACTCCTGCCAGTGTCCAATGAACCCCAGGAAAAATGTAACTGCCATTTGCGGTGCAGCCAATGGGATAACGATCTTGAAGAAGGTCTGATTGGGGTCTGCGCCATCTATTGCAGCGGCTTCTTCCAATTCTTTCGGGATAGTATCCAGGTAACCTTTCAAATTCCAGACTGCAAATGGCAGGGCAGTAGATACCATGGCAATACCGACGCCTATCAATGAGTCGCGCAGGTTAAATAACATTTTTGATGCTGTCCCCGGATCACAAGCCATTAATGGCTGCAGCACTGTAACACCATCAGCGCAAGTCCTCAATTGAAAGGAGTTTAATAACAGGAACAAGGGAGTTGCCAGACCTACAGCAGGCATTAATAGAGGTATGAAGATCATGATCATGAGCACTTGCCGAAGTTTAAATTTGAACCTCGAAAACGCATAAGCTGCGCTGACTGCAACTAAAAGGGCAACAGCACCCACAAGCACTGAAAGGAAAAAGCTGTTCTTTAGCAATTCGAGAAAGGTGACTGGATTGGCTGTTGGCCGGGTGAGAACCTGTTGATAGGCGACGAGAGAAATCTCTTTTGGGAAAAGTTCAAGTGACGATGGCCGTGTTGCCTGGGAGCTAAACGAAAGTGTGATGATATACATAATCGGGAACATTACTTCGATCGTTATTATCAGGCATACCAACTGGATCAATAATTGTCGCCATAGTGGCAACTTATCGCCTCCACCTTTACTGCCGGAAGTATCAATGTTGAAGAATCGGACTAAAAAATTCTTTTTCTTTTCTGATTCGATAGTGGTTGTCATCTTAAGACTCCGTATAACTTTCGGTAGCACGTGTTAGCCGATTGGTGATCAGGAAGATGATGAGCACCACAAAGAAGATGATTACTGAAAATGCACCTGCTGCGCCATAAAGACGCAAATTCCTCACAAGGTCATAGGCAAAAGTAACCAGGATTTCTGTGGTTCGGGCTGGTCCTCCTGCTGTCATAAAGAAGACAAAATTGAAAAGATTAAAAGACATGGTGAATCCGTACATCGCCGCTGGAATCATCGCGGGTTTGATCAAGGGTACTGTAATGTTCCAGAATTCATAAGATTTGGAAGCCCCATCAATGGAAGCAGCTTCATATAGCTCTTTGGGGATACTCTGCAGAGCCCCAGTGGCAACCAGCACCATGAATGGCCAACCCAACCAGAAGTTGGCGATCATCATCGCATAGTAAGCCAGTGGTAATGGACCATTAGGCAATAACCAGGGAATCGGCGGCTTGTATTCAAACAACCACCGGATCTTTACCGGGTCGGTTCCTCCAAACAAACTGGAAATCCAGGTGATAGCCTGGTTCATCGCTCCATATTGCTCATCAAAAATATTGCGCCAAACGACTGCAACAACAATCGGGGGAATAACAACAGGTAAAACGTAAATCGCTCGGTATACGCGTTTAAACCAGACACCTTTAATATTCATAAGCACGGCAATTAACACACCAGCGGGTACATGAACCATCACGTTCGTGATTGCCCACCACAAGTTATAGGTTAGCACCCTGAAGAAATCAAAGTTCTGAACAGGTAAACCGCCGGTGATAATATCTTTGTAATTTTGGAACTGTATTTGGTTTAATTTGGGAGAATTCAACCCTAACAAAAGGTCTTTTGTTTGAAAATCTGTAAAGGATATGATCACCTGGTAAACAAGGGGATAAAAAGTGATTACACCCATAATTATGAACGCTGGTATGAGGTAAAGGTACGGGAGAAAGGCGCGCCGGACGTTGATTTTCTTCTTAATCGGTAAACTAGTAGTAG
>CAZSGL010000019.1:0-487 GCA_964606265.1 uncultured Anaerolinea sp.
GAGCACTCGGTTCGGGACCGAGAGGTCGAAGGTTCAAATCCTTTCTCCCCGACACTTTAGTATCAAAAAAAGACCCATTTCGTGGTAATGAAATTTATTTGATTTAGAAATTCAGAGGGAGGGGTATTTGAAAAACTTCTTGTGGACTTGCCCTTACTGTAACCATGACACAACCATTACAACAGCAGATGTTATGGAATCTCTTTCTCCAATCCGCTTGGAGACAAAACAAAAATACCTAGGATTATATTTTCAAATAATTTTGTGCCCAAATCCAAAATGTCGAGAACATAGTGTTTATGTAGATATAGATGTAATTGAGGAACACTATAATTCAGCAACAAAAATTGTGAACCTTGTTCAACATTGGAATTTAAGACCATTATCGAATGCAAAACCGTTACCTGAGTATATTCCTAATGCTATTCGTTCAGATTATGAAGAAGCGTGTCTGATTGTTACACTTAGCCCTAAGGCTTCAGCCACA
>CAZSGL010000019.1:497-22454 GCA_964606265.1 uncultured Anaerolinea sp.
GGGATTCGAAAGAGTAAACTTGTTGATGAAATTAATGTATTAAAAGATAAAATCGAATTACCAACTTGGAAAGCGATTGATGGCGTTAGAAATATCGGAAATATTGGAGCACACATGGAAGCCGACATCAATTTAATTGTTGATGTTGATCCAGATGAAGCAACGAAATTAATTGAACTGATCGAAATGTTAATTAAAGATTGGTATGTAAATCGTCATCAAAGAGAATTACTTTTATCTAGTATTGTTGATAGTGCTGACGCAAAAAAAACCAAAAAATCTCTATCAGAATAAACTATTTCCTAAGTATTACATCTCGAATATCATTGTGTGATAACTTACTGTAATATTTAAAAGTTGTTCCAGGGTCTTCATGACCCATGTTTTGGGATTATGCCTGCGAAAATTGGTAGTGAGACACCTCATTGGTTTATCAGAAACCTTAGGCGGAAAAAATATAAATCAAGAAAAGGAATGAGACAATAGTAATTATCAACTCTCTGCATCGGATGTATTTGTCTGATCTCTTGCATCGTACCCGCGGGTTTGAAACTTCAAAGACCTTGCAAATCCACTTAAATCAGGAAATAAGGATGCGGCGTCAATATTCATCGAGTATAAATCCTCAATGGCGCGAATTCTTATTTTATGAGGGATGATTATTTTTACAATGCAGTGTTTTCGAAATTCAGTTACTTTTGTTTTTTCATCAACCAATACTGCATTTGTTTGATCTAATTTGCTAAACGGGAATTCAAAGGTTTCAGCAAGATTTTCTTCAAAAGATGAATGAATATTGCAAGGAAACAGGAAAGTACCGTGTTGTATTGCAAGTCTCTGATTTAGTCTTGGGGGATTAATATGTAAAACAAAATTCGCATGGTCGTAGGGTTTATTAATGGATTGTTCTGCAAATGTTTCAAAGTCATGAATGTTTTTCATTGATGCTTGCATATAAAGTATGTCAGTATTAATGCACCACACTGCGCAATCGTCATCTGAATCTTCTAATGCAAAAAATGTTGCAATATAAAATGACTCAGTAAAATCCAATAATCGGGTAGGTCCTCCGAAATCTTGAATTATCGACATCCATTCAATGTCTTCATTTTGGACTGGTGGAGATTGAAGATAATTGTGTGCCCGTGCTTTGAAAACTCTTATTACTTGTTGTTCGTGTCTTGATCTTGCCGGTTTCTTATGGTTATGGTGATTTTTTTCTATAGCTCTTAGTAAAGAAGTTTCAAGCGGCCAATCAACATTGCTTTGACCTCGAAAAATAAATGTATCGAGATGAGTCCCAATTCTTTTAACGCTATCCCAAGAACTGGGTTTTATGATTGCATAATTTGTTATACCTTCAAACGGCAAAATTAATCACCCCTATCAATTAGTATGACTGATTATCAGTATATCTTATTTTGGTTATTGGTTTTTCCCATCACTATTTTCTCATTGATATAATTAGGATTTACCAGCTTGTTTCGCTTCTGATCTAGTATTTTTGAAATTAATTACTATCCATATGCGAGTATTGCGTTATAGGCTAGCCGTAATAGCAAATCTAATCGAGTGGCTAGCATCTTCGTGTTAGGGTAGTTTCATAATTTTACAACTCTCGCAGGACTCTGCTGCGCTGCGCACCTCCTTTCTCCCAGGTACAAAAAGGCCTTCAAGGTGATTTATTTTAATAAGCCTTTTTACTTCGGAGGCTCACATTAAATGCGGCTATATACTTATAGAAGGAAAGTAAACCTGCTCTTTTGGTAAGTATTTCTAAAAAATCCTCTCGGGAAGAACGACCATGGGAAAATTTCATCTTATAAAAAAGGCTTTAGTTTATTATTGCGCATTCAATTTATTTCTACTTGGCTTACTTGGAGTCAGATCGAGTTTTATCCAATGGGATATATCATGGTCTCAACCTAATCGAATAGGGATAGTTTTCCTAACAGTTCTACTCTCAGGCATTTTGTTCTTGTACGGGATACGATTCTTGCTTCACCAGCAGAAAGTAATTTCTGCGATTGATCGAATTCCTGAAGGGATATCGATATCACTGGTGGTTCTTTTTACAGTGGTGGGAACCTCATTATTTTTCATTCTATTTCAGCCGCCACAAGTGACTGGTTTTTTAACCCCTTACTGGCATTATTTTGACAGGCTGAATTCAATTCTGATTATGATATTCGCGGGATCAGTTTCGTTTTCCATCTTTTTTTTCGTCGTGTATGTTCTTTCAAGGATTCAGTCAGTTAAAGAAAACCCACAAAAAGAAGCGTCTAAAAAATATAAAATCCTTTTGACGGGAATAATCTCAATATTTTTGATGTGCGAATTTCTTGTTTATTCCCATCAATCTGGCATAACCCTTGGTGGGGATGCAGATGATTATCTTTTTATGGCTGATTACCCGGTTCTTACAGCAGAATTTTATTCAGGGACGCGCCCGTTTACAACAGCCCTATTTTACAAAGTGATGGGAGCGAACACTGAAACTATAAAGATGGTACCCAGAGGGACATTATTGCAAGGTGATAAGGCAGGGAACACGATCCTGCTTGGTCAATATTTTATACATGTCTTTTGCTGGGGGTTCCTTGGATTGGCGATCACATCCATTTTTTCAAGTAAGCGGCTGCAATTGGTTGGAACAAGTGTAGTTCTGCTTATTGCACTTAGTCCACCAGTACAAATATGGAATTCTATTATCGGTAGTGATAATATTTCTATCTCTTTGACGGTATTACTAATTGGAATTTTTATCTTTCTACTTAAAAGTTTTAGTTGGCACACTTTTTATGCGCTGCTTTTCTGTATCATCTTATGGGCAAATACAAGGGAAACAAACGCTCTAATCCTCTTAGCTCTTTTTGCTATTATTTTAGTTATCAGTTTACTAAAAAAGTCACAGCGCAAATTATTAATTCTTGCCTTCGCTGTACTCATTATTTATGGGATAACCTCACATTTTTCGGATATTCGCAATCGCTGGGCAATACCATTGGTTAATGTAATCTATAACCGCGTTTTACCCGATAAACAAAATTTGGCATTTTTTGAAGCAAAAGGAATGCCCATTAATTCCGCCGTATTTTTACACGAAGGACGGTGGGCATGTGATCCGATTTGTCCTTATGGGGAACCTGCAATTGATTCATTTTGGAAATGGGTCTCTACAAAAGGTCGCAGTGTTTATATCCAATATCTGCTTAAAAGCCCGGTGCGGTCTCTGGTCGAGCCATTTAAACACCTTAAGGAGATAATCGGTATAAAACCTGGAATTGAATCTGTAATCCTGCCTAATTATTTTTGGAATCTACTCTATTTTAATGGTATTGAATGGGTTCAATTGATTTTACTTCTTCCCCTTGGAATATGCCTGATTCTATCCAGCATATGGATGCAAAATCCAACCAAAATGGTATTCATAATTGTGTTTGTACTTCTTTATCCATTAATGTTTATCAGTTACCATGGAGATGCGATGGAAGTGTACCGGCATTCCATATTGGTCAGCATTTTAGTTCGACTTGTTTTTTGGGTATTCCTTGTGTTGTGCCTGGATTGGGCAATCTCTCACCGCAAATTAAAACAAGAGGCGGATTAATCTTTGATCCATTTTCTTTATTGATATGTAGAAATTTCTTGAAACAAAAAGCCATGAAATTGGTTGATTTTGCATATTAATTGATAATTCTTGTATGTCCGAAAGGTTGAAGGTTTCTTTACTCGGACTTACTCCTCACAAGACTCCGTTGCGCTGCGCGAATCTATATTGGGTTGGCTGGTTTAGAATTCAGCTTTAGCAACCATTCATCGTCAGTGAGGCTCATGCGCAGGGGGGTGAGGGATACCAGGTTGGCATCCATTGCCCAACGGTCGCTATCCTCGTCTGGATTAGTCAACGGGGTGGCAGCAAACCAGTAATGGCGGCGCCCGTTGGGGTCTTCACCTTCGACCACCTTGCCATTGTAGTGGCGGACGGATTGGTGTGTCCAGCGCATGCCAACCGGATCTTCCGGCAGGTTGACGTTCACCAGCCTGGGCTGATCTCCTGTGGTTAACATACGGATGACTTCTGCGATATACGGTTTTTGTTTCTCATAAGTCGGTTCGTGGCTGCTGATTACCTGGCTAAATGCGATGGCTGGCACACCAAAGATAACGCCCTGTTTGGCAGCGGCAACAGTGCCTGAATGCCAGATATCACTGCCGAGATTGCTGCCGAGATTGATGCCGCTAAGCACGAGGTCAGCGTGACCCAGGTGGTAAAGCCCCATGGCGATGCAATCGGCAGGGGTTCCGTTCACCCTGAAAGCTTGATAGCCTTTCATAATGGTTACCGGATGGTATTGCAACGGGCGTTTGATATTGATGGCATGACCCACGGCTGACTGCTCAAAATCCGGGGCGAAAATGACCACGTCGCCAAATTGGGAAGCCACGTCTGCCAGGGCGGTTAGCCCCGGGCTAAAAATTCCATCATCATTGCTCACTAAAATTTTCATATTACTCCAAATACCAATGTCCTTTTTCTTAAAGTATAGTGTAGTTGTAGATGGTTATGGTTCAATTAAGGAGTTGTTAAGGATTTGTTATGGTTTTAAACAAATTTATTCAGTATATAAACAGCAACTCCCGCAGGACTCCGTTGCACTGCGCATATCCTTTCTCCTTTATTAGAGACAAACTTTGGGTGGGTTTTGTTATACAATCATTAAATTGGTGCGTCAGGGGCGCACCCTACTTTCAAAAAATTTTTGATGTGTCTCGTTTCATGTGATGGGGAGGATTTCATGGCTGTACCGAATTTTCAAAACCTTAATGAGTTAACTGATTTTCTTTTCACTCAAGAGAAACGAATTCAAGAATTAGAAGCTGATAATGCTGCTTTATTATGTGAAATTGAAAATCGATTTGCAACAAAGGACAAATTGAAATCACTAATTGAGGATGCAAGACCGAAAACCGGATTATTTAGTGAAAGCCTGTTTACGAGAGCATTTTCTGTTTGGGGTCATTTTATTTTTGCCCAGGTTTTTATTGGACTCATTTTTGCCTTAGGCTATTTTGTGATTTTTATTTTGATACTAAAATCAATAGGATCAAATTAAGGGGATTCTTATAAATGATGTGCTCGATTACCATTATTTCAGAAAGTTTTAAGAATTGTGATAACGTGATTTAAAGGTTTGAATATCTTTTCGGATTATTTTGTATGACCTAGTGGCGAAAATGGTTTTATAAACCACTACAATAAAAAAATTGACTAAAAAAGCATAACAGGGGTGAACAAATTGAACAGCGTCCATCAAAGAATTCGGCGAGTTTATATTCAATCAGGTGGTGCAAGATATTTAAAATTGTTTGCGGGATTACTCATTCTTTGGGGAATTCTGCTTTTGATCTATCGATTTATTTTATGGCAATTCAATTTAGGCACACCAAAGTGGTTTCCGATTTCAATATTAATAGAACGCGGGATAACAGAATTTGGAATTTTGTATTTATTATTTTTTTTGTTCCTATTATCGCTGCTTTTATGGAAAATCCGATCGCTCAATGAATGGGTCCTGCTAATTGGTTGTTGCATGCTGATCGTGTGTGGAAACCTGATGCAGGGCGACTTTGACGCAGCATTCCTAAAGCCTTTTTATGCCACAAACACACAATATTATGCAGACGCTGTCAATGTGGCAAACTGGCGAGATTGGCTTGCCGCATTTAATGCCAATCAATCGTCATTGGCACTTCATTCCCAGACTCATCCCCCGTTTGCAGTCTTAATCCATAATTTGTTCTTTGGAAATTCCAATTTCAGATTACAAAATGTTGCCATAGATTTCAGTATTGTAACCTTGTGCACGTTACCAGTATTATTGTTTATCTTAAGAACCCTGGATATTGACAGTTATGCGCGAAAATGCATCCTATTATTGTTCTCCGTTCTTCCCGCAGTAAATATCTACAGTATTGTTTCTTTAGATGGACTCATTATGACCTCATCAACAATTTTCCTGTTAGGGATAATTTTGTTATTGAGAAAACCGAAATTTGCAATCATTGGCTTTTTATTGACAGCATCCGGATTCATTATTACCAACTATTTGACGTTTGGCGGGATCTTTTTACTTGGTGTTGGGTTGATTTTAGCTGCCCTGGAATATTTCTCAACGAAACGATTGGTGACACTGAAAGGATTACTTGCCTGTGTTGTAATTTTCATTGGGAGTGCAGTTATTTTATTAACGGTATTTCACTACAACCATATAGAAAGTTTCCTGACAGCATCAAGAATAGAAAATCCGAATGGCTTTAGACTTTTTTCAGACCCGGCTGGCTATTTTTTAACCAGGTTTGAAGATGTTTCTGAGATTGCGTTCTTTCTTTCCTTTGGAACGTTAACGATATTATTTACTGGTCAAATAATCTCTCTGAAGAAAGATGATTTTCTCGCGATCAACAATAATGCGATTGCTTTAACTGGATTACTCGTCCTTTGTCTTTTTTTTATCTCGGGAGCGTATCGCACCGGCGAAACCGCGCGATCAGGTCTTTTTATTTATCCCTATTTTATGATATTGATAACCGCCGTTGATAAAGAAACATACCCGGGGTTAATTATTTTAGCTGGGGCACAAACGGCAGTCATGCAAATCTTTATGAACTTCTATTGGTAGATTTCCTACACTGGTCAGGACGTCCTTTGAATCATGATTGGGATACAACAATCTATTGTCGTATTCTTCACCAAGATCGAGGATTGAGCTCCTGGCGTCGGGAGTAGACAATTTAGGTTTTCTTATCAGGTTGCTTTTTTTGTCCGATAGGTTGAGGGTTTTGCAACTCGGCCTTGCTCCTCGCAGGAATCCAAGGAGCAAGGCCGAGCTTAATTACGTTTAAAGATGCGATTTGAAGCAGGTCTGGTCAGATGCTGAACAATAAGTTGTTGCGTTGGGTCAGGGCGTGACCGATTTTTTGGACCAAAAAACGCGCCAGAGCCAGATAAGCCAGACAAACAGTGCAAGGATGGCGATCAAGCTTACGGTCCCTGCAAAACCTGCGCTCCCGAGGAACCCGCCAAACCCTGCGAGCAGGAAGAATCCCCCGGAAACCAGAGCTGCAATGGCTAATCCGCGTGGCATCTTTGAGCTGCGGTAGGCGAGATAACCAAAGATCAAGAGTGACAACGCAAGCAGTAAGTACCACAAGCTGACGAGGAAAACGGTTCCTTCACTCAATAAACTTATCAGATCAGCCAAGACCGCGATTCCAGCCAAGACCAGTCCGGCCAGGCTGAGGTTACTTGATTCTGAACGGTGTGTGACGTAGAGGGCGTAGAAAACGACAATCAACATCAACAGGAAGAGAATTTCAAATACCACTCCGAGCGAGGGAACGAACATTAAAAATATCAGGGCTGCAACCATGGCTACAACACACCCGAGGGCGCACCATCCGGCAATTTTGAAGAGCTTATCATTCGTCATGGGTTTACTCCTTTAAGTATGTATTCAGTATACAGTTGCTATTTGAAATATGAACAAATTACTTGATCGAATTTGAATCTCGGGTTATTTGAAATAGGGGATTTTATTAAAAAGATAAATTTGAATATCCAACGGTTGACATCCAAGATGTGGTTTTAGGCACATTGCTATTTCCTTCATCACACCTGTATACTGTTAATGTTTCCCTTTGTGTGCGTTTTCTGAATTGAGGCAGTGATGAGTACCAGAGCCCGTGAAGTGGTTGAAACGGATTCTGGATTGGGAAAGCTTTTTTGTGAAGATGAGTTTATCGGTGAGGTGGAATACCGGTATCAAATTGCGCAGGAAACCATTTCTATCCAGATTCAAGGTGGTACAAAAGAAGTTGCGGGTCTGCAAAACCTGCATGGTTCCTTTTGTACAAAATCCACAATTGATCTATTGGGGAAAGAAATGCGCTTGATCACCAGCACTGGGAAGGAACTGCAAATCACCATAATGGCGGGTGACCCGATGGTTAAAGTTTACATTTTTATTTATGGTCAACGCGGACAGGAATAACGTAAAAAACCAGCGGATATTGTTTGCCATACCGGATTATTGAATGTCCGTAACATCGAAAATTTCCTAGATTGGCCTTGCTACGATCCCCAAATTAGTTCCAAATCCCAAATTGAAATCACGAACGGGATGTTGTATTATTCAAGTATGAGATCACTCATTCGCAAATTCACGCGCCTCTTCATCCCGGCGGTGCTGGTAATGGGACTGTTGGCTATGCCCTCCTCGGCGAGCGCGGATATCGCGCCGCCGGCACAGCCGCCTGGCAGCAACCCCGCGCCGGGGAGTGAGCAGACGCAGGTACGGATGGTCTCTGAGATAGTGATGCTGGAGGTGATGGGGGTAACACCCACCAACAGCTTGGGGCAGGCAAAAGTGGGTGCCACGTTCATCATGCGCAACCTCGGGAAAACTGCTGAGCAGATGGCGGTGCGTTTCCCGGTGGGCGTGAGCGACGGCTGGGAGAATTATCCAGTGATCAGCGAGATGACAATCAGCGTGGATGGAAAAACCGTGCCCACGCGCGAAATCAGTGGTGAGGATCCGGGCGGATTGAGCGGGGACGTGCCGTGGATCGAGTTTGACGTCACTTTTGAGCCAGGGGTGGATGTGCACATCCAGGCGAGTTACATCCTTGAAGCGGCGGGGGATCTGCCTTTCGTGTGGTTCAACTACATCTTCTCGAGCGGGGCGGGCTGGAAGGGAACAATCGGCAGCGCAGTGCTGTTCGTGCGCTTCCCGTATGAGGTGAACCAGTTGAACGTGCTGCCAATGCTCAACGGCGAGGTGGCGGAGATGGTGGAGGGGCATAAGATCTCAGCCAACGAATTGAAGTGGGTCTTTAATGATTTTGAGCCCGGGGCAAAGGACAATTTTAGCATCAGCATGGCTGCCCCCAAGGTCTGGCAGGAACTGCTGCAGAAGCAGGCGTGGGTGAGCGGGCATGCCTGGGATGGAGAAGCTTGGGGGCAGGTTGGCAAGTTGAGTAAGGCACTGGCATTTTCGGCGCGCCGGCGGGGGTTCCGCGCCTGGGAGATCAGTACGGATATTGGTGCGCAAGCGCTTTACCAGATGAGTGTGGAAGCCTACGGGAACGCAGTGCGGTTGGAAAAATTAGACCAATTGTGGCATGCCGGCTTTGCCGACCTGCTGGGATATTACGCATATTACGCAGCCATGGAGGGGATCGACACCATGCCGGAGACCCTGCGTGCTCTCGAAGAGATGGACATAGCGCTCAGGCTGGCACGTAAGGACGAAAGGGTGTTGGAGATCGCCAATGAACTCACCTTTTATGTCAATGGCGGGATGGTGCAGGATGGGATGGATTATGACTTCCCGTGGCTGACCGCCACCCCAACGACAACTCCCACCGCGACGGCGATGCCTCCGACAGAGACCCCGCCAGTAGCCACAGCGACAGCGACGGTGGCGAGCCGCACTGAAACACCGCAACCATCTGCAACTGCCACGCCGGAGAAGAGATTCTACCCGCTGTGCGGCAGCGCGATACTTTTGCCTGTGCTGCTTGCAGGACTGGTGATGTTTCGGAAGACAGTATGATCAAGCGCGAGTTGTCAATGAATGAAACCAAAAACTCCCCGAAATCCGGGGAGTTTTTTTGAGACCAAAAAAATTAGAGTCCCTTGACCAGGCAGGCGAGAGCAAGCAGAATGAAGCCGGCAATCAGTGCTAGGAGTGCGTAGGGAAGAGCAACGATTCCGGTTGTGCCGAGGATGCCATAGACACCAAGAACTACTGCGATCCACCATGTGATGTTTTTCGGGGGGGTAAGTTTCATTTTATTCTCCTTTTTTATATAATCCCACCAGCAGCCCAATCAGAATCTGAACTGCGTTTTAATTATACAGACAATACAACACAATTCAAGTAGTTTAGTTACTCGAACCACAACCCGGAAACCAGGCCTGAGCCAGATTTGGGGAGTATGACCAGCATAATGACGATCTTTTCGGCGTAAGTCACCTTGAAATTGACACCGTAAAACTCGGATCGATCAACAATGTTGAGCAATTCAATGCTCTGCGGCTGCCCAAGAACTCCATAGGATTTCTCGATGGCATCGAATTGAGTTGCGGTGAGCGCGGCTTTCATATCGGCGTCAAAATCCTGGGAGAAGAGGGCATAATCACTTGCGGCTATCCCAGCGAGAATGCGCTCCGCGGTGGGCTGCGCGACCACAGTTACCGCGCTCTTTTCGTCGCCTTCTATATAAATGACTTCCGCCTTTGGCTGGCAGGCTGACAGGAGGAAGGCAAACAAGGAAATGACCAAAAAGAACCGGGTTGTGTTTTTCATGATATCAAGTCTCCAAAAAACAAGTATATCTCAATACGCTAGAGCATCAATTAATCTTTTTCGACATTAATATTGAGAAAATTAAGTATTTATTTAGAATAATAAATAAAGTATTGACTTTTATTTAAAATGTTGCTATTATATTTTAGAATAATTGACAAAATGGTAAGATAAACGATTTGGAGGTTCAAATGAAGCAAACATCTTTCCCGATGAAGCCGGACGGCAAGTTGACCGTGCGAATTGGTTCAGATCTTTCGATAGAGGGTATCGAGGCTGCCACAATGGTGGTGATCGTTGATCACGGTGAGGGACTGAGAATGAAAGAGGATGGCGGGGTGTTCCAACTGGCAGCAGATTCTGACTGCCGCGTGATTCTGCCATTTGGGGTTACAGTGACAGTTGAAAAAGTGGGGGGAGACGCCTCGATCAAGAACCTTGCCAACCGACTGGTAGTGGGCAAAGTTGGCGGCGACCTGCACCTGCAGCTATTTGCAGGGGCTACGGTGGAAACTGTGGGCGGGGACTGCGTCATCCAGGATGCTTCGGGTGCGGTGGAAGTGAGCCGCATTGGCGGGGACCTACTGGCTGAGGTTTCAGGATCGTTGTACGCCGGCTCAGTTGGCGGTGACGCGCGCGTCATCGGTGATTCCGGCAAGGTTCAGCTCATCACAGGTGGAGATGCCAGCCTTAAATTCATCAACGCGACTCTGCCTGAAGTGACCGTGAAGGCTGGCGGTGAAATTCGCATGGTGGTTCCAGCGGATGCCAATGGACAATTGGAGTTGACCAGCGGCGGCGAGGACATCCAGGTGTCTGCCAGTGGGCAGGAACTGGAAGTTGACCACGGACAAAGTTCGCTGCCATTGGGTGAAGGGGGAGCGGTGGTCACACTGACTGCGGGAGACAGCATCCAGGTTTCAGACAAGGCTGAAGAGAACTGGGAGTTTGATGATGACCTTGACGCCTCCACGGAACACTGGTCTGACTTTGGCATTGATCTGGAGAAGACCATCAGGGATTCGCTGAAAACTGTATCGGATTCGGTGAGATTAGCCAGCGCGCACGCCTCAAGAGCTGGTTTGATCGCGGAAGAAAAGATGAACCAGGCGATGCGGCATCTTGAAGAACGCGGAATTGGCGCAGGCCGGAAGCGCAAAGTGGTGGGATTTTCATTTGGCGAATCCGCTGCTGCTGTTCCCAGCCAGGCTCCCAAGGCAACAGATGAAGAACGCATGCTGGTGCTGCGCATGTTGTCGGATAAGAAGATCACGGTGGAAGAGGCAGAAAAATTACTCAACGCGCTGGACCGATAAAGGAAATTTGAGATGACACGTGATGAAAGCAAAATCGAGATATTAAAGAAAGTGGAGAGCGGGATCCTATCCGTTGAAGAAGGCTCCGATCTGCTGGGTATTTTCGACAAGGCTGAAGAAGAGGCAATCCTGGCCAGCGAAGGCCCGAAAACAGCTGAACTCGAGTCGATGCAACCGATAGAAAAGCCGCAGGCAGCTGGCTGCTGGAAAGCTGCCTGGAGTATGATCCTGGTTGGCGGGGCGGTTTTAACAGGTTTTTCGGCTTACTGGATCTTCCAGGCGTATGAAAACAAAGGACTCGGATGGGGATTCTTCCTCTCCTGGATCCCATTAATCCTGGGCGTGTTCATCACGATCGGGGGGTGGATATTAATGGAATCCCCGTGGATGCATGTGCGCATTCACAGCAAGGAAGATGACAAGAAGGTGCACATCGTCTTCAGTATGCCGGTTCCGCTGCGACTGGCGCGCTGGGTGTTCAGGACTTTCGGGCATTACATGCCTGAGGAAGTGCGTGAAAAAGGGATCGAGGAGATGCTGGGAGCGATCGAAGAGTCAATGAAAGCCGGCGAACCTTTCCATGTGCAGGTGGATGACGACAAGGATGGCAGCAAGGTTGAAGTTTTCATCGGATAATCTTTCCTTAAAATTGAAGAAACGACCACAAAGCCCTCAGAAATGAGGGCTTTTTTGTAAAGGAGGCAATAACAGTAGACTATAAAAGGTTACCACGCAGAGGACTTTTAACCCTATAATTCCTTTATGAGCAAAACGACAACACTTACCGCAGCGGTGGGGATTGCAAGCCTGGTGGTGTTGATGCTGATCTCGCTCCCAATTCCACGGCAGACATCCACCATTCCTTTTACTCTTGGCGATGGTATGTCCGGGGCGGTGATCTTAATTGTACCTGAAACTTTGCGGCAAGGGGATTGGACAGAGATTGGAATGGATGTAACGTTCAATGCTGCAACCTCCTCCGACCAGAATGTTAAAGTGAAAACGACTCTGCAAACCACAGACATGGAAGTAAGCCCGGAGGGGGAGGTTGCGGCGGTGCTCCCGGTGAAGGGAATCGCGCCATTCCGATGGCGGGTGAGGAGCAGCAGCGCGGGGGTCCAACGCGCGACGATGTGGTGTTTCAGGCAGGATGCTGATGGTCAAACACTGATCCTGGCCAGGGAGTTGGAACTTGAGGCGAAGACCTTTCTGGGTATAACCTTCCGGTTCACCCGCTGGATGCTGGGTGTGGCAGCGGTTTTTTGCGCCCTGGTATTTTACCTGAGCATGTTCAAACGGAAACAAAAAAAGGCAACGATATAGTTAATGACAATTGTTATTTATGTTAATCGGGCAGATATGATAAAATTTGGCAACAATAACGAAATTTGCCTCCAGGAGTGAGCGATGCCGCATGAGTGGTTGTATTTGGGGATATTCTTGACCATTGCTGTGGTGATACCGGTTTTGGCATTGATCATCGCCGGCATCCTTTCCCCCAAAAAACCAAATCCAATTAAAAACTCCACCTACGAATGCGGGATGGAAACCGTTGGTCCGTCGTGGGTGCAATTTAAAGTGCAGTATTACATTTACGGCTTGATCTTTTTGGTTTTCGATGTTGAGACAGTTCTGCTTTACCCCTGGGCGGTGGCTTATAACCGGCTTGCCCTATTTGGCGTTCTTGAGGCAGTATTCTTTGTTCTGATCCTCACTGGCGGACTGTGGTATGTGTGGCGGAAAGGTGCGCTCGAATGGTCATGAGCGATCTCGCGGGGGTAAAACATGTCGTTCTTAACTGACCCGATCCCCTTTGTGATCGCATGGTTAACCCAGGTGATGATTGGCTGGGGATGGCCTGCGAGCCTGGTGCAGGTGTTGCTGTACATCCTCGGGGGGGCGATCCTGTGCATCGGAGCGATGGTATTTACCACTGTTTTGATCTGGGCTGAACGTAAAATTGGCGGCCGCTTCCAGGATCGACCCGGACCCAACCGGGTGGGACCGTGGGGGATATTCCAGACGATTGCCGACATGCTGAAAATCTTCACCAAAGAATACGTCACCCCAACTGGCGCTGACCTGGTTCCCTATAATCTGGCGCCGGTCGTGGCAGTGGCAGCGGTTTTATGCGTTTGGGCGGTGGTGCCTTTCTCGGCTACAGTGGTCGGCAGCAATATCGGTGTTGGACTGCTCATTATTATCGCGATTGGCGGACTGGGCGAGTTCGGGATCATCATGGCCGGGTTCGGATCGAACAATAAATATGCGCTATTGGGAGCCTTTAGAGCAGTGGCGCAAATGGTGAGCTACGAAGTTCCCATGGTGATCGTGCTGCTGATTCCGGTGATGCTTTCCGGCTCGATGGGTTTGAACGACATTGTGGCAGCCCAAAGCGTGTGGTATATCGTGCTGGCACCGGTGGCATGCCTGATCTTCTTTATCAGTTCCCTCGCTGAAAATGGACGCGCGCCATTCGACCTGGTAGAAGCCGATTCTGAACTGGTGGCTGGCTATAATATTGAATATTCCGGCCTTAAGTTTGGCTTTTTCTTCGTGGCTGACTTTTTACACGCATTCACTGCAGCCATCGTTTTCTCAAGCGTATTCCTGGGCGGGTGGCAGGGTCCGGGGGTGGCGCAATACCCCATACTTGGCGGATTTTATCTGCTGATCAAAACCCTGGCGGTTTACTTCTTAATGCTGACACTGCGCTTTACTTTGCCGCGTTTCAGGATCGACCAGATGATGGACTTAAACTGGAAAATCCTGACGCCATTGGCATTATTCACCTTCATGGGCACGGCAATCGTGAATAAGGTGCTGCCGGTTGGCAACAACCTATTGCGCATCGGTGGATTGCTAGCGCTGAACGCCATCCTCTGGATGATTACAAACTGGCTGCTCTCCAGGTACATCCACAGGCGACCGCGCCTGGTGGTGACCGGAAAGCGCCCTGTGGCAATTGGAGAAAAAGCGGTTGAGCACGAGGAAGGAACACCCGCATGAGCGCGATGCAGTTCTTTTTCTTCATTACCGCTTTTGTGATCCTGTTTTCCGCGATGATGACAGTACTGGCGCATCGAATGATCCATTCAGCGCTGTGGTTTGTGCTGTCTCTATTGGGAGTGGCGGTGATCTTCGCCTTGTTGGAGGCGAGTTTCTTTGCTGTTGTGCAGGTGCTGGTTTACATCGGCGCCATCTCCATCCTGATCATCTTTTCAGTGATGCTCACCCGGCAGGCGCTGGATGACAGCGAAAAACCGTTCAACAAGAAATGGATGTTCTCGGTGGTGGTCGTCTTCATTGTGCTGACGGGCGGTTTCCTGGCTTTCCGTACCTGGGGAGTGCTGACCGCGTTTCCGACTGAACTGCTGGCAACTCAGTATGATATTGGCGAACTCGGATTAGCGCTGGTGGATCCGCAGAGGTTCGCACTGCCTTTTGAAGTGAGCTCGGTGCTGCTGCTATCCGCACTGGTGGGAGCTGTTTACGTTGCCTTCCAGCGAAAGGATGACGCCAAGTGATCCCGTTATCCTGGTATCTCATCCTGGCTGGATTATTATTCTGCGTTGGCTTGCTGGCGGTGCTCATCCGGAAAAACGCCATCGGCATGCTAATGGGCATCGAGTTAATGCTCAACGCTGCCAATATTAACCTGATCGCCTTCTGGCGGTACTTGTATGCCCCAGCAGGCGACCTCAACGGGCAGGTGTTTGTGCTTATTGTGTTCGTGGTGGCTGCCGCAGAGGCGGCTGTGGGGCTGGGGATGATCATCTCCGCTTACAGGCGAAAGCGCACCATTATTGCCAACGATATTGACCTGATGAAAGGTTAGGCTGGTAAATCTCTTGAATTACCCCTTGCTTGTCTGGCTCATTCCGCTACCACCCATGGCTGCATTCGCATTGATCGTGCTGTTGCTCAATCGTTCAAAGCGGACGAGCCATTGGGCAGCCCTTTTAGGGGCAGGATTGTCCTTCCTGGGGGCTATGCTAGTAGTGTTCAAGGCGATTGGGATCCCCGACCTGGCAGAGAATCCGCTGGGGAGTACAGTAAACTGGCTGCCCACAGGAGACACCTGGTTGAAGATTGGGGTGGCTGTTGACCCGCTAACAGTGCTGATGTTGTTCTTTGTTGCGTGGACAGTCTTAATGATCTTCATTTACAGTATCGGGTATCACAATTACGGTCAGCCTGCCGGCGCCAAGGACCGACCCGGGCTGCCGCCTCAGGGGGCGGACATCAAGGAGCATGGGCATGTGCACAAGGTGCCTTCTGTGGAACCGATGTATTCACGCTTCTTCGCACTTATCAGCCTTTTTGCCTTTGCCATGTACCTGCTGGTGGTGAGTGATAACCTGCTCACGCTTTACATCGGCTGGGAGGTGATGGGGCTGTGTTCCTACCTGCTGATTGGTTTCTGGTACGGCAAGGATTCCGCACGGAAGGCGGCGGTGAAGGCTTTCATCACCACGCGCATCGGTGATGTATTCATGCTGCTCGGCATGGCTGCGCTGTATTCACTGACGGGCACACTCAATTTCAGAGAAATTTTCTCAAATCCTGAGGTGATGAACTCCCTCACGACGAGCCTCTCGCCGGTCTTTGGTCTTTCGTGGGCAGGGCTGATCGGGCTGATGATCTTTATCGGCACGGTCGGCAAATCCGCGCAGTTCCCGCTGCATGTGTGGCTTCCGGACGCCATGGAAGGTCCAACGCCAGTCTCGGCCATGATCCATGCCGCGACGATGGTATCTGCCGGCGTGTACCTTTCCATCCGTTTCTTCCCGCTCATTTCCGCAGGCTGGCACCCGGGAGAGGCGCTCACGCCCACCATGATGGTTTTGACTGCGATCGGGACATTCACTGCACTCTTTGCAGCCACGATCGCTTTGACCCAAAACGATATCAAACGTGTACTGGCGTTTTCAACCATTTCACAACTGGGATACATGATCGCTGCACTAGGGATCGGTGCCTATGGCGCTGTTGCATTCCATTTGCTGACGCACGCTTTCTTCAAGGCACTGCTCTTCCTTGGCTCAGGCTCAGTCATCCACGGTGTGGAACACGGAGCAATGCACTCCGGGGAGGAGATTGACGCACAGGACATGCGCAATATGGGCGGTTTGAGACGTAAAATGCCCGTTACCTTCTGGACTTTCCTGATTGGTGCGTTATCACTTTCAGGTTTCCCCTTGATCACGGCTGGATTCTGGTCGAAGGACGAAATATTAACCGGAGCATTCGCATCATCAAACCGGGTTGTCTTCCTCGCGCTTGCCCTGGCAGCACTGTTCACGGCGATTTATTCCGCGCGGCAGATCATGCTGGTGTTTCTCGGCACCGCGCGCACCAAATCCGCCGACCAGGCCAGCGAGAATAAAGCGATCATGACACTTCCACTGGTGGTGCTGGCAGTCTTTGCAATCGCCGCCGGGTGGATCGGGATTCCCCACGCCTTCCCGGTACTGGGGCAATTCTCAAGCGGTTGGCTGCAAGGCTTCATCGGATCGATGCTGCCTGTGGAAGAAATTGTGGAAGGGCATTCCGCCATTCCGCTGGTCACATCCATTATGGTTTCCCTGGGCGGGCTGCTGATTGGCTGGCTGCTATACCGCAAGTTCCAGGACGCTGCCCAAAAGGATCCGCTGCAGCGTGGATTGGGGCCATCATTTACCCTGCTACAGAATAAATACTGGGTGGATGAAGTGTACGACGTGGTATTCATCCGTCCATCAAAGTGGTTCGCGGAAAAGGTTTCCTACCAATTTTTGGATAATCGGTTAATTGATGGCGCTTTGCACGGCATTGGACGCTTTGGAACCTGGCTGGGTAAAATCTTGCGCTTTGGCTTTGACCTGCCAGTGGTGAACGGTGCCGGAGATGGCACCGCAAGCGGCACGAAATGGTTTGGTCAGATGCTGCGCAAACTGCAGAACGGCAAGGTGCAGCATTACATGGGATTGGGTGTGCTGCTGATGGTGGTGGCTGGCGTCATTGTGATCTATATTGTGGTGGTTTTTTAGCTGGGATGGCATGAGTAACCCTTCGAATATCCTTTTCCTGATCACATTCACCCCGGCTGTCGGCGGTCTCTTAATGCTGCTGCTGCCAGCGCGCAGGACTCAAGCGATCCGCTGGAGCGCCTTGGGGGTAAGCCTCATTCCGCTAGGGTTAACGATTTGGACATGGTTTGCCTTTGACCCTAATTCCACCGCCGCCTTCCAATTTGAGCGACAGGTCGCCTGGTTTGAGGCTATCCATTCGTCATTGCATTTTGGACTGGACGGCATATCACTTGTGATGGTTCTGCTGACGACACTGTTAACCCCTCTGGCCATCCTGACCGCTTTTAATATCAAGGAAAACTTCAAAGCCTTCATGATCCTCTTCCTGCTGCTGGAAACCGGCATGCTGGGGGTATTTGTGAGCCTGGATTTGCTGATCTTCTTCGTTTTTTGGGAGATCGGACTGGTACCAATGTATTTCCTGATCAGCCACTGGGGCGGGGAAAAACGCAATTATGCTTCGCTTAAATTCATCCTTTTCACCATGGGCGGTTCGCTGGGGTTACTGTTGGGTATCCAGCTTCTCGGAGCACTGACTGGGACCTTTGACCTGGTGACCCTGCTGCAAGTATGGCCTGGAATGAATGAAGGGGTGATCTTCGGAATTCCAAACTACATTGTGAGATCGATCATCTTCTGGGCGTTCGTGATTGCGTTCGCGATTAAAGTTCCGGTATGGCCTTTCCACACCTGGCTGCCGGACGCACATACCGAGGCTCCAACGGCAGGTTCGATGATCCTCGCCGGTGTGCTGCTGAAATTAGGCGCGTACGGGTTCCTGCGCCTGGTGCTGCCGCTTTTCCCACAGGAATCCCGAACTTTCGCGATTTGGCTGGCGGTACTGGCGGTGGCAGCCATCGTTTTCGGCGCGTTTTCCGCATCAGCGCAAAAGGATTTCAAACGCCTGGTGGCGTATTCCTCGATCAACCACATGGGATTCGTGGTGCTGGCAATTGCCGTAGCGGCGTATGTTGGCGGATCTACTGACCCGGCACTCCGGCAGAGCGCAACCATCGCGGTCAACGGTGCCGTTCTACAAATGTTCAACCATGGATTAACGGCTGCCGGGATGTTCTTCCTCGTGGGGGTGTTGTATGACCGTTCCCACACGCGCATATTGGAAGATTTTGGCGGACTGTACGCCATCCTGCCGGTGTATGGCTCGATCCTATTGCTGGTATCCATGGCTTCCCTTGGTCTGCCGGGGTTGAATGGCTTTGTTTCAGAATTCATGATCGTGCGGGGCACCTGGCCGATCTTCATGGCTTTTACCGCGATTAGCATGCTGGGATTACTCTTTACAGGCGTGTACGTGCTTAAAGCACTCAAGCTGGTGCTGCACGGACCCCTCAATGAACAATGGGCAGGCAAATTAACGGATATGAACTTGCGTGAAATTCTTGTCATCTCACCCCTGATCTTACTGATCCTTATCATCGGTGTGTGGCCTTCCTGGCTGGTAGAAGTGATCAACCGCGCAGTGATGAGCTGGTTATGAGGAGCATGATGATTCCCTGGTTAAGCTTCCTGGTGCTCCTGCCGCTCTCTGCCGGCGTTGTTATGCTGCTTATTCCGGCGGCAAAACGCAAGTTGATACGCTGGATAGCGCTGGGTGTGTCACTGATGACCTTTGCAATTTCGCTGTTTCTTTTCCTTGCCTATGACAAGGTGAGCGCAGGTTATCAATTCATTGAAAAAATGGACTGGATGCCAGCGCTGGGCATTTCCTACCACATGGGGGTGGACGGCATCAGTGTGGCGCTGGAATTAATGGCGGGCATTATCGTGCTCGCTGGTGTGCTGGTCACCTGGGCTACTGAAGACCGCGCCAGGGAATACTTCGCCTTCCTGATGTTCCTGGCTGCCAGTGTGTTCGGTGTTTTCGCGTCACTGGATCTCTTCCAATTATTCTTTTTCTTCGAGTTGGCGGTTTTCCCGAAGTATTTGATGATCGTAATGTGGGGATCCCCCAAGACCAAAGAATACGGCGGGATGAAACTTACCCTGTACCTCTTCCTGGGCTCGGTGCTGGCACTGGTGGGCGTACTGGCGGTTTACTTCCAGTCTGGACTGCACACCTTCAACCTGCTTGAACTGGAACAAGCCGGATTTGCGCTGCAATTCCAACAACTGTGGTTCCCCTTCATCTTCATCGGCTTCGGCATATTAGGCGGTTTATTCCCCTTCCACAGTTGGGCACCGGATGGACATGTGGCGGCACCCACAGCAGTTTCCATGCTGCTGGCGGGGGTTGAAATGAAGGTGGGAGCCTTTGCGGCACTGCGAGCCGGGTTGATGCTCCTGCCAGATGGTATGCGCTTTTGGGCACCACTGGTTATCATCCTGGCAACGATCAATGTGGTTTACGGCGCCTTCATCGCAATGATCCAAACAGATTTCAAATACGTCATCGGTTTTTCCTCCGTTTCTCACATGGGGCTGGTATTTATCGGATTCGCCACGTTGACCCCTGAAGGTCTGACCGGCGCCGGACTGCAAATGTTCTCTCACGGGATTATGACAGCACTCTTCTTTTCAATTGTGGGGATGGTGTATGACAGGGCGCACACACGCAACCTGGGAGAGCTGGGCGGTTTGTACAAACACATGCCCATCACCATGTTTGGATTTGTGCTTGGCGGTCTGGTATCCATGGGGATGCCCGGATTCTCCGGTTTCGTGGCGGAGATGCCGATTTACCTTGGCGCCTGGAAGACATACCCCGTTTCCGCCATCATCTCTGCCATTTCGATCGTGGTCACCGCGGCGTACATTCTGCTGGTTGTACGGCGGGTATTCTTTGGCGAAACTCCGGAAGCGATCAGGTCCGGGTTGAGCGACATCACTTTGAGGGACAAAGTGGTGGTGGTTGGATTATCGGGATTAATGATCTTGATCGGTCTGGTGCCATCGGTACTGACACCAACCATCCAGGCTGGTGTTAGCCACATCCTGACGTTACTGGGAGGTGCATGATGAGCTTTTTTACATCTGGCAACTTCCTGGCGATCCTGCCCGAAATTGGCTTGTTGTTCCTGGCAGGGTTACTGCTGACACTGAGCCTATTGAAAAAAGAGAATATAAATTGCTGCCTGGGTCGTATAACCGCCATTGGAAGTGCGATCGTGCTGGTGCTGGCATTTTTCTTCTCGATGCCCGGAGAGGAAGTGCAGTTCCTGTGGGGCGGGATGCTGCGGCTGAATTACACCGGATTTCTCTTCCGCATCCTCTTTTTGGCAGGCGTGAGCCTGACGGCAGCATTTGCCTCCACCGACGAGACGATCAAAGACCGCCCGGAATTCTACGCAATGCTGGTTTTCTCCGCCATCGGCATGTCTTTCATGGCATCCGCAGGTGATTTGATCATGCTCTTCCTGGCGATAGAGACCGCTTCGATCCCATTGTACGTGCTGGCAGGTGTGAAGATCCGGGATGAAAAATCGGTGGAAGCAGGAATCAAGTATTTTCTCTTTGGTGCAATGGCATCTGCAATCATGTTATTCGGATTCAGTATTCTCTACGGCATGACCGGGACGACCAGGATTAATGAACTGTATACCTCAATTGTTGTTGCGGTCACTCCGTTGGCCGGACTGCTGGCGGGAGTTCTACTTGTTCTGGCAGGGTTTACCTTTAAGATCAGCGCTGTCCCGTTCCACTTTTGGGCACCAGATGTGTACGAGGGAGCCCCAACCCCTGTTGCCGGGTATCTCTCCACGGCGTCCAAGGCAGCCGGGTTTGCCATCATTTTGCGGTTGGTGGCAATATTGGTGGGATTTGAACATACGAACACGCTGCACTTGTTGATCGCGGTGCTGGCAACCGCGAGCATGTTCGTGGGCAACCTGGTGGCAATCTCGCAAAAGAATTTTACGCGATTACTGGCATATTCCTCCATCGCGCAAGCCGGCTATATGCTAATTGGGGTAGCGACGGGAACACAGTTTGGGAACACAGCCGTGGTCTATTACCTAATGGCATACCTGGTGACCAACCTGGCATTGTTCGCCATGATTGGCTGGGTTGAAAGGGTATCGGGCTCGGCGGAATTGAGCGCGTTTGCAGGTCTGCACAGGCGTTCACCGCTACTTGCTTTTGGCATACTAATGGGGCTTCTTTCGCTCGGCGGCATTCCTCCATTTGCCGGGTTCTTTGCCAAGCTGTTGGTTTTTGGCGCAGCCGTTGAGGCTGATA
>CAZSGL010000020.1:0-3474 GCA_964606265.1 uncultured Anaerolinea sp.
AAGGGCTGCGCATAATATCGTATACCGATTGAAGCATGCCCTGGCGTGCTTTTTTATTTTAAGAAAGAGGATTCCTATGGACAAAAAAGAGTTACTGGCTCGAATCGAAAAAGATCAAGTGAAATTCATTTCTTTCCAATTCACAGATGTTACGGGAACAGTAAAAAGCCTGGATGCACCAGTCAGCAGGCTGGAAGAGGCGATCGATGGCGGGATCTGGTTTGACGGATCCTCAGTTGAGGGATTTGCCCGCATACAGGAAAGCGATATGCATTTACACCCAGACATTGAATCTTATGCGGTTCTACCATGGACGCCGGTGGACATGCGGCGGGCGCGTCTCTTTTGTGACATATTCCACCCTGATGGAAGCCCGTTTGAAGGAGATCCACGTGGATTGCTGAGAAGAAAATTGGCAGAATTACATAAGCGCGGTTGGGAGTATATGGTAGGCGCGGAGCCTGAATTCTTCCTCTTCCGTAAGAACGGGGTCGATTCGATTCATCCGGTACCCCATGATGTTGGTGGATACTTTGATTTTTCTCCTAATGATGAAGCTGTGCGTGTACGTACCGAGCTTATGCAGGCGTTGGATTCAATGGGACTTGAAGTTGAGGTGGGACACCATGAGTGCGCCCTCGGTCAGCATGAGATCGATTTTCGGTTCAGCGATGCGTTACGATCCGCAGACAATGTGCTGACTTTGAAGTACACAGTAAAAGCTATTGCTGCCCAGAACGGACTGATGGCATCCTTTATGCCAAAACCGATCTTCGGGATAAATGGATCTGGAATGCACTGTCACCAATCCCTTTTTGATAAGAAGGGAAACAATCTCTTCTTTGATAATGCAGATGAATTTCGGCTGTCAAAAATTGCGTATGGATTTATAGCCGGCCAACTTGAACATGCCAGAGGATTCTCTGCGGTCACTGCGCCAACTGTAAATTCTTACAAAAGATTAGTCCCCGGGTATGAAGCACCTGTTTATGTTGGCTGGGCTCAGACCAATCGGTCAGCACTAATACGCATCCCGCGTTTTGTGGAAGGTCAAGCCAAAGCTGTGCGCGCGGAGTTGCGCTGCCCTGATCCTTCCTGTAACCCTTACCTGGCATATTCTGTTATGCTCTCGGCAGCCCTGGACGGGATTGACCGCGAACTGATGCCCTCGAAACCATTAAACAATATCAATGTTTATGATATGAGTCGTGAAGAACGCCAGCGGAAACATGTGGCGGAACTGCCGGGTTCTCTGCTGGAAGCCTTATCACTACTTGACCAGGATAAAGTGATCAAAAACTCCCTGGGAGATAGTATTTATTCCTCCTTTGTGCGCGCCAAAAAGGGAGAATGGGAAGATTATCGCTTGCATGTTATGGATTGGGAAGTTGAACGGTACCTGGAAACTACCTGACCCTACGGAATTAATTAATAAGACCTCGCGTCATGGAAGCGGGGTCTTTTTATTCCAAGAACTGGAAATGTTTTATGGTTTTAAGACTTCTTGAATACATGCGAGCCAGGTTTGTGTTGTCTCAGTTAAGTCATCACTTGTAATTGCGAGAATTGGTGAGGAAAGAAGAGATAAATCAAAATCACCCGCAATGGTTACTCTTTTTACATCCTTAGAGATGAAACGCGATGCCAGAAATCCGATAGAGTATGGATTTTCTGCAACTTCCGTAACCATAGTTGCACTGTCGGGCATTACCTGAATCGAAGAATTAGGAGTGTGTGATACTTCGAAGAAAATGGCTTCAAAAAAGCGCTGCGCTTCAGATTGATTCGCGTAGCCATATAAATCCACGATATGTTCCTGGAAATCTTCTGCAGGCTGAGAAGAAAAGCAATCCGGACATTCAACAAACAAATCCCCCCAGGTGCGCAATTGGGCAGAGTAGATTTGCCTAACCATGTCAGGCGACAAAGAGGTAAGTGGATTTTCTGCATGGATGATGAGAGCTAATTGCTCAGTCCCTATCTCATAAGCAGTGGAGGAAACATCCTCAGGTGGACCCCATTTGAAGTAAATTTGATCCGCAGTAATCACCTTTTTGGGAAGCGCTTCATGGGTAACTATCGCCAGTCCTGGGATCGAATCAGTACAAACCGACATTGCGGGAAGAAGCCAGCTTAGCGAGGACGCATAGGTCACATTAATTGGGTTATCGTCCGGATTTGCTGTAACCAGTGCAACCTGCGTTTGATCAGTATTACCTGCCGTCACAGCTTGCGTCGTCTGAATTACCGGGAGGATGTTGGCTGTGGCATCCTGTTTGATCATACCGATACCCAACACAACTAACGCAAATATTACACAGTAAATAGCAAAAATGTATAGAGATCTTTTCACTAGGAATTTGAGCAGCCAATGGATGGACAGATAGCCCACCAGTAACGCTGACAAAAAACCCACCAATAATACCGGCAGAAATTCTCCAAGGTTGGGAACCTCGAGCGCGTCCTTGATGCTGACCAAACCTGCACCGATCATAACCGGGATTGACATCAGGAAAGAAAAACGTGCTGCACTGGGGCGATCGAAGTTGCGGGTCATACCGCCAGTGATGGTCGATCCGGAGCGGGAGATGCCGGGAAATAAAGACACTGCCTGGAAGATTCCTATCCAGAGAGCGTCCAGCCACCTTATTTCAGGTAATGTCCTGGTGCGTTTTCCGATTTTCTCCGCCAGGACGAGCAGAGCAGCTGTGACAAACAGGAATAACGCAGTTGTTGTGGGGGAATTAAAGGCTGCTTCGACCTGATCCTTAATCAAAATACCCGCAATCCCTGCGGGGAAGGTTGCCAGGAGCAGATACCAGCCCATTCGGGCAGGTTCCCCCTCGAATGGTTTTCGATCTACCAGGGCTTTTATAAAACCGCGAACAATCACCCAAAGGTCGGTCCAAAAGTATAGGATAACCGCAACCAGGGTGCCGATCTGCACCAAAACATCGAACGGGAATACCTGAGCTTCGGGGATTTGCCAACCCAAAAGGTGTGGGATAAGTACCAGGTGAGCAGAGGATGAAATGGGGAGAAACTCTGTCAAGCCTTGAATTATCCCCAGGATAAGCGATTGCAGAAGAGTCATTTTTTCTCCTTGGAGTAGAGATAGCGATGCAGGTAGGAAGATGCAAAAGCCTCAAATTGTTGGTTGAGGATAGCCTCACGTGAACGTTCCATTAGGTGTACCAGGAAACGCACATTATGGATCGAGATCAGTGTGGATGCCAGCATTTCTTTGGCCACAATGAGATGGCGCAAGTAAGCCAGGGTGAAGGTGCGGCAGGTATAACAATCACACTCATCATCAATCGGGCGTGAATCGCGCGCAAAGCCGGCATTCATCAAATTAACCCGTCCGTTGTGGGTAAAGGCTGCCTGGTGCCTGGCAAGCCGCGTAGGAAGGACGCAATCGAAAATATCCACGCCGCGTAAGACGCCATTGAGCAAATCCTCGGGAGTCCCCAC
>CAZSGL010000020.1:3574-8155 GCA_964606265.1 uncultured Anaerolinea sp.
GCCTTGCGATTGTAAACAGGGTCATTCGGATTGGAGCACTCATCGAATGCCATTATGATATCCGCTCCCAGTTTCTCCTGTATCTGTATGGAACTTTCTGGAGTAAAGCGGTGCATCGATCCATCGATGTGACTCTTAAATGTGACCCCTTCATCGTCAATTTTGCGCATATCTGAAAGTGAGAAAACCTGGAAACCACCGGAATCTGTGAGCATCGGTTTAGGCCATTGCATAAAAGCATGCAAACCGCCCATCTCAGCTACCAGTTCAGCGCCAGGACGCAAATATAGATGATAGGTATTCGAAAGGATCAGGCTGGCACCAGTCTCATTGATCTGGGTTGGAGTGAGGGATTTTACCGTTGCCTGGGTGCCCACTGGTGCAAATATTGGTGTTAACAGATCGCCATGGGGAGTGTGGAAAATCCCGGCACGTGCGGAATTTTCCTGACCGAGTAGATCAAAAGAGAATGATGGATTTTTCATAACCTGCCAATTATAGCGCCCAAACCCATGAGATCATCAGCAGGATTGCAAAATAGCTTATTACAGTCAGAGGAATTCCGACTCGGGCAAAATCCTTTAAATTGTACCCACCCGGATTCATGACCATGACATTGACCGGATGGCTAACGGGGAAGATGAATGCCAAAGAACACCCAAGCGCTACAGCCATCGCAATAGGATGAGGATCAATACCGAGAGATTGGGCTGCCTGCAGGGCTACCGGAATAATGACTATCGGGGCAACTGGCCCACTAATGAATAACGTCAGCAGCATGGAGAAGAAGAGAAAAGCTGCCACAACCCATACTGGAGAGATACTTCCAAGAATGGGGATTGCTGCCTGAATGGCATTATCAGCCAATCCGGTTTTTTGGATGGCAATGGTTAATGGCCACATGCCGGCAATAAGGAAGATCGGTTTCCATTCAATGCGTTGAAATGCATCTGTGATTGACATGCAACCGGTAAGCATCAATACCACAGCCCCGGTGATTATCACCAGCGCAACCGGGTAGAGATCGAGTGATGCGAGTGTAAGGGTGACCAGGGTGATTGCCAAGGCAAGGCCGATCTTTTTGGGACGGAAAACAGTGTCAGGGTCTTCCTCAAGCAACATCATATCGTGATCAAGGTATAAATTATGGATCTGGTCTGCTGCTCCCTGGATGAGTAATGCATCGCCGAATTGAAGTGAGAGACGATTGAAATTCTCAGTAATGGGCTTACCGTGACGCCAAATTCCCAACACATTCAAACCTAAACGATTGCGAATATCAATCTCACAAATATTCTTGCCGATCATGCGTGAGTGGGGAGTGATCATCACCTCTGCCAGGAGTTCTTCATCATTGATCAAGGTTGTTGTGACCGTATTTGATGAATCGTCCACGAGACCGAACGGCGTAATAACTGAATCCGAAACCGCCCCTGTGATGAGCAGGATGTCGTTAGCTTCAATCTTCATCCGGGGAGGTGTTGAATTAAAAATCTTTTTTCCACGGTGAACGGCGACAATTTGAATACCTGCTTCGGATTCCCAACCACCTTTCTGGATGGATAGGTTCGCCATGGGTGACTCGGGTAGTACACGCACACGTCGAAAACGCTGGTCGGGGAAGTATTGTTTCTGGAGACGTTCTGAGAGCCGTGTTATGCCTTCACTATCTTTTGCTATTTTGGAAGGCAGTAATTTTCGACCAAGTGTTACCAGGTAGATAATACCGACCAACGCAACCGGGCCTCCGACTGGAAAATAATCCAACAACCCAAAGCTTTCCAGATTGGCTTGTTTCAACGCTCCGCTCACAATGATATTGGCAGTGGTTAGAAGGGTGGCCATCCCTCCAAGAATGGTACCAAAAGCCAACGGGATGAGTAGTCTTGAAGGGGAGATTCTGCTGCGGCGTGAAAGGGACATCACCGCAGGTAGTAAAACACCGACCGCAGCAATATTGTTCATGAATAATGACAGTAAAGCACTGGAAAGAGTAACAAAAAGGACAGACAACATTTCATTTTTTCCGCCTAATTTGTAGATGATCTTCCCGATTGCATTGGCTGCTCCAGTTTGCTGCAGGGCAACCGAGATCATGGAAATGCCAAGGATCGTCATCACAGCGGAACTGCTGAATCCGGAAAACACTTCACTCGAAGAGACCACTTGAGTCAATCCGAGTGCCAGCATGACCATTAAGGCAATCAAATCCGGACGCAGGCGCGATCCCACGAGGAGGATGATGGCGATGATGATGATCACAATTGTGAATATGGATGTCATGGTCTACTCATTCTAAGATACCAATAATTTTACTCTACTTGGGATAATAAACCTTTCCATGACTTGCACTTGGAGAATGGGTCGTTTATACTAACACGCATGCCCCGCGATGACCAAACAACCTGGATTGAAGTCAACCTGGCCGCAATTCAACGCAATATCAAGCGGTTGAACGTGCTTGCTGGCAAACCTGTGATGGCGGTTGTTAAAGCAAATGCTTACGGTCATGGCTTGATCGAAGTATCCCGTGCGGCTGCTGAAGCAGGTGTTGTCCGATTATGTGTAGCGCGACTGGAAGAAGCCCTGCGCTTGCGCGAAAACGGTATTGATACGCCTATCCTGGTGATGGGATACGTTATGCCCTCAAGAGTATCGGAAGCCATTGCCAATAAAATTAGTCTCATGGTGAATTCCCTTGATTTGGCACGGCAATTTAATGATGCTGCAGCTACCGATGCACATCCGGTTGAAATTCATGTTAAGTTTGACTCAGGCATGCACCGCCTTGGCTTACTTGCGGATGAGATTGAACCATTCTGCCCTGAAGTAAAAAAACTACGCCACATTAACATTGAGGGACTTTTCACTCATTTTCCGAATGCAGATGACCTGACTGATGAATCTACGCAGGAGCATATTGCGGCATTTACAAAAGCGGTTGAGTACTTCCACGCTGCAAGAATATACCCAAGCGTCATTCATGCTGCCAACTCGGCAGCGTCAATTTATTTCCCAGCAGCAAGATTTGATGCAATTCGCCCCGGGATCGCAATTTACGGGTTGAACCCTGATTTTGGTGCGCCATTGCCGGACGGTTTTGAACCCGCATTAACCTGGATGGGGAGAATTGCATCGTTAAAGATAATCCCCCCCGGAGAAGGAATCGGCTACAACTATCGCTACCGCACAACAAAAACCGAGCGGATTGGAGTAGCTTCTGATGGATACGCTGATGGACTGCGGAGACGATTGGGCAACATTGCACTCATCGGCGGAAGACGTGTTCAACAAGTTGGCGGGATGTGCATGGACCAATCTCTCTGGCAGTTAGATGAAGTTCCGGAAGCTAAGGTCGGAGATGAGGTGGTGTTTCTCGGAGTACAGGGAAATGAACGCCTTTGCGCTGAAGAAGTAGGGCAATTATGGGGTTCAAACAATTACGATGTCGTTTGTGGTTTGGCAGCCAGGGTACCGCGTTACTATTTTTATCGCTAGAAAGTAGAATAATTTGACTAATTCGAGTTTATCCAAAAACTGGTGGATTTTTCCTATCCTTCCTGACGATGTGAATAAACGGCTGGTGAACTATCCCCGTTTCCTGCGGCAGGTCTTATTTAACCGCGGGATCAATAATCCTGAAGACGCCGTGGTCTACCTGAAAGCTCAGGACCCTAACCACGATCCATTCCAATTAATTGGCATGATTGAAACGGTCCAACGGTTACTGCAGGCGATCGACCATCAGGAGGGTATCGCCATTTATGGGGATTATGATGTCGATGGTGTAACGGCGACAGCTTTGATGGTTCAGGTTCTGCAAAGATTTGGTGCACACGTTGACCGATACATCCCCAACCGATTTGACGAAGGCTATGGACTTAACAATTCTTCATTAGATGAAATTAAAAAGATGTTCAACTCGAAGGTTATCCTGACGGTGGACTGCGGCATTCGATCTCCACGGGAAGCTGAATATGCCCGCGAGTTGGGTATTGATCTAATCATCACTGATCATCATTTTCCGCAGGATGTGCTGCCAGACGCTTTTGCCATAATCTGCCCGAAACAAGAAAGCGACCCGTATCACTTTAAAGAACTTTCAGGTGTTGGAGTGGCTTATAAAATCGCCCAGGCACTTTTTGCAACACGCACGATTGGGGATTGGAGCGCGGACGATTGGCTTGACCTGGTGGCGTTGGGTACAGTATCTGACCTCGTGCCGCTCGTGGATGAAAATCGTGCATTGGTGCGGAAAGGGTTACAACAAATCCGATACGGTCATCGTGTGGGAGTGCGCGCTTTATGCGGGGTAGCAGGGAAAGATCCGACGCGAATTACTGCTGGTGATATTGGATATGCTTTGGGTCCGCGGTTAAATGCAGCTGGACGCATGGAATCTGCCTTGAAAGCTTATGATCTGCTGGTGTCTGAAAAAATGGAAGACGCGGGATTATTGGCACAGGAGTTGGATGACCAGAATACCAGTCGGCAAAAAGCCACCCGAAACGCGCAAGAAAAAGCTGAGGATAGTATCCCTGTTGGGGAGATTTCTAACCTGATATCGTCATTTGACGAGGA
>CAZSGL010000020.1:8255-21640 GCA_964606265.1 uncultured Anaerolinea sp.
AGGATAGTATCCCTGTTGGGGAGATTTCTAACCTGATATCGTCATTTGACGAGGAGTACAGTTCAGGGATCGTAGGTTTAGTGGCTTCCAAACTAGTGGAGCATTATTACCGGCCGGCTATAGTTGGATCTATTGAAGGCGAGTTCGTCCGGGCATCTTGCCGCAGTATCAATGAGTTTCACATCACCCGCGCACTGGATGAATGTGCAGACCTGCTTCTTCGTCACGGCGGACACTCGATGGCTGCCGGTTTTACGGTTCACAAAGACTTTAAAGACCAGTTACTGAAAAAACTGTCATCTATTGCTGACAGGGAATTAGATGGCCTAGACCTGCGCCCGACCTTAAAAATCGATATAGAGCTCATGTTGGAAGAAGTAACTCCACGCATTTATCCTGAACTTGAAAAATTGCAGCCGACTGGCATGGGCAACCCGGCAGCTTTGCTGGCGTTAAAGAACATTGACCTGGCAGACATGCAGTTAATTGGCAAGGAGCGGACACACCTGCGCTTCAGAGTTCCCGGGTCACAAGTTGACCAGGCGATTGCTTTCAACCAATCTCAATGGTATGAAACCTGGTTGTTAAAAAGAACGAAGTTTGATCTTGCATTTACCATTGAGATAAATTCCTTTAACGGTAAAGAGACTCAACAACTGCAAGTTAAGGACATGAAACCTTCTGGTTAATCGATTATGAAAACTCCTCCATCCAGATTAAAAGCGATTCTCATCGCACTACTCGTAACTGTAATTTGGGCAACATCTTGGGTATTCATAAAAATCGGTTTGGAGGAAATACCCGGATTAACTTTTGCAGGGTTACGATATTCTCTTGCTGCCATTTTCCTTTTACCGTTTATATTGCGTCCTAAGGTGCTTGCTGAAATAAAACAGTTAAGTAAAAAAGTCTGGATCCAACTAATCATTATGGGCTTTTTTCTTTATGCTGTCGGTCAGGGCGGTCAATTCCTTGGATTATCTTATCTTCCTTCAGTGACTGTCGGGCTAGTGTTGAACCTGACCTCTTTGTTTGTGGCGATGGTCTCGTATTATGCGATCAGAGAAAAGCCATCCTGGTTACAGTGGACCGGGGTTTTGTTAAACCTGGGAGGTATCCTTTTTTACTTTGCGCCTTTTAGCGGTCTGAATGGGAATATCCTGGGGTGGATATTTGCAATCTTAAGCTTGGTGGGTAATGGCGTGGGCACAATAATGGGACGCAGCCTAAATAAAGGCGGACGGATAAGCCCAATAATTACCACGACCATTAGTATTGGGATAGGATCTCTGCTAATGCTTGGCGGAGGTATTCTTTGGCAAGGGTTACCACCGTTAAGTTTGAAAAGTATTGGGATCATCGTACTGCTTGCATCTGTCAATACTGCACTGAGCTTTACCCTGTGGAATTACACACAACAAACACTGAGCGCAACTGAATCATCCATCATCAACAATACCATGCTTGTGCAAGTAGCAATTCTTACCTGGCTGTTTCTTGGCGAAAACCAAACCCCACAGCAAATTATTGGTCTTATTCTGGTCACCATAGGGGCTGTAATTGTTCAGATAAAGCTTAACAAAACTGGCAAGCGTGTAAAAGTGGATTAACCAAATACTCCACATGCTATAATTAACTTTACAGAATTCATTCATTATTCGCTTTTGGAGGGTTTTATATGACTGGTCAATCACCATCTTCTTCAATTCCTGTACATAAACCTGCTCCAGCAGCAGGACAATTTCTACCCCCTCCCATCAACAAAGTAGAGGATACAGGTCTGGCTATCTTATGGTTGCAGGACCTGGCATTAAAAGTCTTGTACTTCCAGGGATACTTAACCGGCTATAAGATAGCCGAATCCATGGCACTCCCCTTTGCGGGTACAGTTGACCAAATTCTCGAAGCCCTCAAACGAGAAAAACTGATCGAAGTGCGTTCTTCACAAATGGGATTAGGTGAAGGTGCATATCTCTATGCCATTACCGGTGCAGGTATCACTAAAGCACGAGAAGCGTTGGATCGTAGTCAATATGCCGGACCAGCTCCTGTACCTCTCGAAATCTATAATGATTCAGTGCGCCGTCAAAGCCGGGGACGCATCCAGGTAACTAATCGTCATATGAGGCAGGTATTGGGTGAACTAATATTCGGTGAAAATACATTTCACCGATTAGGACCCGCTGTTAACTCCGGTACATCAATCTTCATTTACGGTCCTCCAGGAAATGGAAAGACCAGCGTTGCCAGGGCAATTGGCAACTTGATCCTTTCTCAGACGATGTATATTCCATTTGCCATCTTTGTCGATGGACAGGTGATTACTTTATTTGATTCTGTTAATCACCAGTTGGCACCTGAAGAGGAAAGTACAACCCAAACCGGGCGAGGGGGAATGCGTAAGGACTCACGATGGGTCAGAATCCGCAGACCCTTTATCATGGTCGGTGGTGAATTAACCCTTGCCGGGTTGGACCTCGTTTTCGATGATACTCTCAAGTATTACGAAGCTCCATTCCAGGTAAAAGCCAACGGCGGTATTTTGTTAATCGATGATTTTGGCAGGCAACAGGTACGACCTCGTGACTTGTTAAACCGCTGGATCGTACCGTTGGAAAACCGCATTGATTATCTTTCCATGCACACAGGGCGCAAGATCGAGGTGCCATTTGATGTATTGGTTATGTTCTCGACAAACCTCCCACCGAGGGATCTGGTAGACGAAGCCTTTTTACGCCGCTTACGTCACAAGATCGAAATCGTCGACCCAAGTTTTGATGAATATCGCGAGATATTTAAAAAGGTAGCCGCTGGAAAAGGAGTTGCCTTCAGCGACGAAGGATTAGCGTATCTCCTCCAGGAATGGTACATCAAGCCCGAGCGTAAACTGCGTGCCTCACATCCCCGAGACATCTGCGATCAGATACTCGATATTTCGCGCTACTTGTCAGTGGAACCAGCAATGACCAAGGAGTTAATCGATCGCGCAGCAGAATCTTATTTTGTTGAGCTCTAGAATGTTTGAAAGGTTCACTCTGCCGATGGTTTTTGCACATCGGGGGGCGTGCGCTCATGCACCGGAGAACACTCTACCTTCATTTGAGTTGGCTGTTGTACACAAAGCCGATGCCATCGAACTGGATGCGAAATTATCCAGTGATGGTGTTGTGATGGTAATCCATGACCAAACAGTTAACAGAACCACGGGGAGTGTAGGAAAAGTAAACGAGCTTACATTAGCGCAATTGAAGCAACTCGATGCAGGGAGAAAGTTTGGTGAAAGATTCATTGGGGTTCAAATACCAACGTTGGATGAAGTTTTTGAAACTGTCGGGCAGAAGGTGATTGTCAACATCGAATTAACGAATTACAAATCCACAAGTGATCAACTTGTAGAGCACGTGGTTGCAATTGTGAAGCATCACCGTATGGAAGACAGGGTACTTTTCTCTTCCTTCTTCCCTGCCAACCTGGCAAAATGTAAGGCTCAATTACCACACACTCCGATTGCGCAATTATGCCTACCTGGTTTACTGGGGAGCATCACTCGCTCACGGTTATTGCGAAGTGCTTCACCTCAAGTCGTTCATCCTTACCTAAGTGATGTTTCCATGAGGTATGTCAAAAAAGAACATCAGGCTGGAAGGCGGGTTCATGTCTGGACAGTAAACGATGAACAAGACTTAAAAAGGATGTATGCTTTTGGTGTTGATGGCGTTTTTACAGATGATCCATTGAAGGCAAGGATGGTAATGGAGAAAATGTGATCCCGGTTGAATGGCTGCAAGCCGCACAAGATCGTTTAGAAGGAATTGTAAAAGAAACCCCCTTGACCTATGATGATGCCTTGGGGGTTTTTTTCAAGTGGGAAAACCAACAAACCACAGGATCCTTCAAATTACGTGGAGCTGCTAATAAGATACTCTCTTTGCAGGATTGGGAAAGAGAAAATGGCCTGATTACCTGTTCTGCCGGCAATCATGGGCAGGGAGTTGCGCTTGCTGCACAAATTACAGGTGCTGCGTGTGAGGTATACGCCTCATCACATGCAGTTCCGATGAAGATCGCTGCAATGCAGGCACTTGGGGCAATAGTTCATTTGGTGGATGGGGATTATGTGGTTGCGGAAAAAACTGCAATCAAGCAAGCTGAACTAACTGGAAAGACATTCATCTCACCGTACAATGATGTGCAAGTTATTGCTGGTCAGGGAACAATTGGCTTGGAATTGAAGAAACAATCCGATGGGTTTTCTGGAATCAAATCCATTATTGTGCCTGTTGGCGGGGGAGGTTTGCTGGCAGGTATTGGTGCAAGTCTGGAATTACTAATGGTCAAACCTCGATTAATTGGCGCGCAATCTGAAGCTTCGGCGTATATGCATTCGCTATTCCATACGGGCACCCAAGAAGGAGTGATTGAGCGTGATAGCCTGGCGGATGGGCTTGCCGGGGAAGTGGACCATCAATCACTTACTATTCCTCTGGTTGATAATTATGCTGACGAAATTATCCTGGTATCTGAGAATGAAATACGGGACGCAATTCTTTACACCTGGGAGAAGCATCAACAGATCATCGAGGGATCTGCAGCTGTATCCGTGGCTGCCATCCTGGCAAAAAAGGTGACAGTAATTCCTGCCATTATTATAGTCACAGGTGGTAATATTCAACCTGCACTTCATCAATCGATTATTCAAAGAAATGGTTTCTTAAAGTGAAGTATCTAGTCAATCTTGCCTTGCTATTCTCCATTTTTACCAGTCTCATTTCGCCAGTGGGAAAAGTTGAGGCTGGTAACAATTACCAGTCAACGCAGGAACAGGACAAGGCACAGTTACTATTGGCGGACATGACAGCCGAAGAAAAGGTTGGGCAGCTATTCCTGGTGACTTTCCATGGAATGGATACCAGCACAGGTAGTACCATTTCGAAACTGATCGAAGAACAACATATTGGTGGAGTAGTCCTCCGGGCAGATAATGATAATTTTTCCATGACCGAGGGTCTACCTGAAGCAACTCAAACGATGATCAACGATCTTCAGGTCCTCTCCTGGAGATCCTCAATTCAGGGTGTCGAATCATCGTCTGGGAATATTCAAAGCGGCTCGCCATATATCCCGCTATTTGTCGGTGTCTCCCAGGAAGGTGACCTGGGACCCAATGATCAAATAATAAACGGGATGACACCTTTACCCAGCGCAATGGCTATTGGCGCCACCTGGAAACCATCCAATGCTGAGTTGGTGGGTTCCGTACTTGGAAGTGAATTAAGTGCACTGGGGTTCAATTTTCTGTTAGGACCTTCCCTCGATGTCCTTGATTTGGTCCGCACGGATGTTGGTGATGATTTGAGTGTGCGCACCTTCGGGGGTGACCCGTTCTGGGTGGGCGAGATGGGAAAGTCATTTATCAAAGGTGTTCACAGTGGAAGCGACAACAAGATCCTGGTGATTTCCAAGCATTTCCCTGGTCGGGGTGGATCGGACCGTTTACCGGAAGATGAAGTAGCTACTGTACGTAAATCATTGGAACAATTGAAGCAGATTGAGCTCTCACCTTTTTTTGCTGTCACACAGGGTACAACAAATTCGCAGGAGAAAACTGATGGATTGTTGATCTCTCACATTCGCTACCAGGGTTTCCAGGGAAACATCCGTGCGACAACTCGACCTGTTTCCTTTGATGCAACAGCTTTGGATCAATTGCTTGGTCTGGACCAATTGTCCAATTGGCGGCAGCAGGGTGGGCTTATTGTCAGTGACGACCTTGGGAGTCCGGCTGTAAGGAAATTCTTTGCGCCACCAGGAACAGATTTTGATGCCCGGCAGGTAGTGCGCACAGCCCTTCTTGCTGGCAATGATTTGCTCTATCTTGGCGATATCCTGTCAAGTGGGGATGATTCTTCTTATACAACAATTAAGAACATTTATGATTTCTTCCTTCAAAAATATAATGAAGACCCGGTTTTTCAACAACGAGTAGACGAAGCAGTCTTACGGATTCTAACCCTAAAATATAAACTTTATCCTGTCTTTAGTATCAGTTCTGTGACCGTCCCCGAATCCAAATTGGAATCGATAGGAGGATCGCAACAGGTGACCTTTGACATCGCCCGCCAGGCTGTGTCGCTGGTGAGTCCAACTGCAAAAGAATTAAACTCTGATCTGCCAAACCCCCCACAGTCTGGAGAGAAGTTTGTAATAATCTCCAATGTTATCTCTCAATTACAATGTTCTGACTGCACAGACCAATCCATTTTTCTTGCGCAAGAACTAAAAAATACAATACTTCGTCTATACGGTCCTGGAGCAGGTGAACTTGTACAGGAGAACCAGGTCAGCGCTTACACTTTCGCAAATCTGCAAGCATTGCTGGACGGGGTGGACAACGTTGACAATTTCAATGGTAATCTTGACGCTGCCGATTGGATTGTGATCGCTTTTACAGAATTGAAAACCAATTCAGCAGAGTCTCTTCTCTTTCAGAGATTATTTTCAGAAAAACCTGAGCTTACCAGGAATAAACGAGTGATTGGCTTTGCCTTTAACGCACCCTACTATCCTGATGCAACAGACATTTCAAAGTTTACGGCATATTACGCGGTATACAGTAAAACTCCGGGATTTATCGAGATTGCTGCAAGAGTGCTTTTCCGCGAGTTAACACCGACCGGTATACTGCCAGTGTCAGTCTCCAGCATTGGTTACGACCTCATAACAGCAACAACACCCGATCCAAATCAGGTTATTGCCTTAATGGTGGTTTCAAATACAGAAGCTCAAAGTGAAATTGATAGCGCTGTAACATCACTTGGGCAGCCGCTGATCATTAATGCGGGTGATAATATCTACATTCAAACCGGGGTGATTCATGACCATAATGGGAATCCGGTGCCTAATGGAACAGTGGCGAGATTTATCATCGATTCTCAATCCTCCAGTGGATTGGTTGAACAAGTGGAGGCTCAGACCGAAGAAGGAGTGGCAAGGACCAACTATCGAATTCCTGAAAGCGGAATGATCGAATTGAGTGTTACAGCTGATCCTGCCATGGTTTCGCAAATTTTGCGCATTGAGATCACCGGGTCTGGCGGAAAGGTTACTTCGATTGACCCTACAATTTCTCCAACAGGCTCAAACGGTGATCCAACTCCAATATCAAGCTCAACTTCAAACAATTCAAATGGAAGCGAAGGAATAGCGAAAAGGCACGCAAGGGGCTACCCGGACCTGTTGGATTGGATTCTAACGTCAATAATTGTAGTTTTGATAGCCGGCGGGGTATATGCATTCGGCAAAACGCGAAGGAAGAAATTCTGGAATCCCTGGCTTCCGTTTGCGACTGGTCTCGGTGGATATGGTGGATATGCAATATCTTTAGTTGGACTTGGATTCATTGCTAATCGAATTCAACAAAATGGAACTATGTTCATCCTGGTAATGGTTTTTACCGGTTGCCTTCTTGGCGGTGGTATCGCTTACCTGGTGAGAATTCTCAAACGTATGGAAAAAGTTGTTTAACGCAAGATTGTCAAAAGCAAAGTTCCCAGTCCGATGATCGCAAGACCTGTCAGATAACCTAACTCCTGTTTGGAAGGGAATGGTTGTGCTCGATAGCCGGATTGAATGCCGCTTGGAATATGGACAGGACGGCTGCCGATGAGCGCATCGCGAAAATCCTCGATATTGCTAGGACGGTCATCTGGATGCAGACTCATTCCCCATTGAATTGTTTTTTCTGAACGCTGTGAAACTGAGGAATTAATCTGCCTGATCGGAACGAGGACAGTAGGATCAATGAACCTTTGGCGGGCATCCGCTGGTGGTTTGTTGGTTAGCAGGTGATACAGGGTGGATGCGAACGAATAGATGTCACTACGGATATCAGTATGGCCAATTTCACCACCATACTGCTCCAATGGTGTGTAAAGGGCAGTTCCCTGCCCCTGCAAAATTGTGATAGTGACTTCGCCTGGCGCTAATACTTTAACTAATCCAAAATCAACCAATTTAATAATCCCGTTTGGAGTTAATTTGAGATTACTAGGTTTGATATCGCGATGCAAAACGGGTGGTGATTGCACGTGTAGGTAGCCCAAGGCATCTGAAATCTGGTTAGCCCAGTCCAGTACATCTGATTCAGGAATATTGGTTTTCATATCGCGGGCATCAATCATCATTGTGCGCAAGTCCTTACCGGGTATGTAATCCATTACCAGATAATCCCGCTGACCGATGGAGAAAAAGTCCGATACTTTTGGTAAATTGGGATGATCAAGCCGGGCAAGAATCGTCGCTTCACGTTGAAATTGTGTGCGCGCTTCTTTGATTAAGTTGTCAGGAAGAGTTTTATCGTGTTCAACCTCCTTAAGGGCACATTGGCGCCCTTCGAGGCGTAAATCGTCACACAGGTATATCGAACCCATGCCACCTTGTCCGATAATTTTTCGAACACGGTAACGTCCTCGGAGCGTTTCTCCTGTTTTAATCGGGATTGGCATAGATTCCCTGGGCAATCATTGGTATTTTTCTACAATTTGTACTATTATACCTGAAGAGGTATCACTATCACGATGAGCAAGTTGACACACCCAACACAGAATTCTGATCACTCTCAATTCTTAAATTCCAGTGAGTATCCCATGCTAATTGCACTCCAGGGTCCATTGGAGGGAAAAAAATGGGAGATCAAAGAGACTCTTTCTATTGGTCGTGAGCCAACCTGCGATATATTCATCGATGACAGACAGGTATCCCGGCAACATGCGAGGGTTGTCAATACAGGTATTGGTAAAGTTGAATTGGAAGACCTCACCAGTAAAAATGGCACATATCACCGGGGATCCCTTTTGGATAACAAAATGCAATTGGAGGATGGTGATTTAATCCAAATTGCTTTGATACAGAAGTTTGCGTTTTATACTTCAGATGCAACAATGCCCTTAGAAGATGTTTTTCCACCAACTAGTATTAATGCCCGATCAATTCGGCTTGATCCAAAATCTCGAAGGGTTTGGGTGAACGGTGAGGAATTAAACCCGGCGCTCTCGGCACCGCAATTTCGATTGCTTTATGCACTTTCAGGTCAACTGGGGAAGGTGATCACCCGCAATGATCTGATTGGGATTGTTTGGAAAGACGACGTGACCGATGGGGTGTCTGAACAAGCGTTGGACGCCTTGATTCGGAGATTAAGGACCCGTCTGGCTCAAATTGATCCGGAGAAGGAATACATCGTTACAGTCCGTGGCCACGGACTACGTTTGGATGACTAAGAAAAACTGCCCAATTTCTGGGCAGTTTTTGTTCTATCCCTTAAGGTTTTTTTCCATTACCATTCGTAGGGCATTTTTGTAAATTAACTTGAGCATTTCCACCATTTCAGGAGATTGGTTTCGGGCTTCTCCTTCTGCAATGATCGTATTCAGCGTTTGTAGCAAATTGTCATTGACCAAGTCAAGGTTTTCCTGGAGAGTTTTTAGTCTGGATTCGTCATCAGGAGATTCAAGCAAAGTCTGAATCAGCGCAACTTCAGGGGGTGGAGCACTCTCTTTTTCAATGATAGTTATGATCCTCTGGATTTTTTCAATTCGAGCGAGGTCATTATTCTGACGGGCATTCTCGAATTCTATCTGCACTGCCTGTGAAAAGAACTCGTCCATTCCGCCAAGATATTTCTTTACTGCCGCCTCCACATCGTCTTCTGCCATAATGGAATTGAGCAATTTTGTGCCCTCTTCAACCCTGTGTTTTAATTCGTTGTCAATTTCACGGGTGAGATTCAATAGCTTATCCCGCAAATCAATCAGGGGTTGTTTTTTATCAGCATCAGCGCTATCAATGCGCTCGCTTAATACCTGGAAGAATTGGTAATCCAATCCATTGCGTGTGAGGCTGACAACAGTCGTAATTGCGCTATCCGATTTTAATTCGAGCAGGATTTCCAATAGTTTTTCTCGAGTGAGACCTGTCTTGCTGGCTTCCTGCAGGGATTTCAAAGCTGTCTGTGCTTCAAGACTTTGAGCTAGCAGCTCCTGACCTATTTTGGTCTCCTGCAGCAACTCATTTTGGAGTTCTTTAAGAAGTTGACCAGCTTTTTCGTCACTCTGCGCCATTGCAGATTGCAATATTGAACCGAGAATGGCAAAAAATTCACCATCAATAAGGTCAGTCTCCTGGTGAATAACAGTGATACGGTCCTCTGATTTTTGAATTCCCAGCAATCGTTGGATTAAACCGATCCTCTTCTGCTGGGCTTCGATCATTTCCTTAGTAATGCCATCAGCTTCCAGGATCTTATCTATCAACGTCTGGTATGTGAACATTGTTTGCGGATTGAAGAGATACCCCTTCCGCTTTTCAAGAGGCAATGCTTCAACCACCTTGTTAATTAATGGACCAATTTGTTTTTCCTGGGCGTTTACTGGCAGACCCAGTTCAGGCGGGAAAAAAGTGAGTAACAATTCCTTCTCAGGGTCATGGTACACAACAGGTGTTGTCATCAATCCCTCGTAACCGCAAGCCTGGCAGCGAGCAGTATTAGTTCCGGGGCTTAATAGTTTTTGTTTTGCAGTCGGATCCGATGTCATATCAAACAGTTGTTGCACTTCAGCAACTATCGGCTGCCTGCAACGCGGACAAGAGGTTTGGATTCTAGGCATTATTCGCACCCTTTTCTATAAAAAATATTCTCAGATTATACCATTTGGATGTTTTACATTTTTTGACGGATTAATATTCAGCCGAAATTGGCAGGCAGAAACAAATACGGGCACCTTTGCCTTTATTCGGGTCGATCCATATCTGTCCACTGTGGGCTTCTACAATGGCTTTTGAGAGGAATAAACCCAGACCAGCACCCTTGGTCTTTTTTGCAGCATCTGCAGCCCTGTAGAACCGATCAAATACAAATGGTGCGTCATTGGGGTCAATCCCTGGACCTTCATCGCTCACGCACACAATAATATTATCTCCATGAACCTTTGCGCCAATTGTGATCTTCCCCCCCAGAGAATATTTAATGGCATTCGACACCAGGTTGGATAACAATTGGTTTAGCCGTATTTCATCTGCCAGGATGACGGGCAGGGGAACAGGAATATCCACGACTATTTCATGTTTTCGAGTTTGTGTTCTCAAGCGCTCTGCCACGTGATTGATTAATTCAGATAGTTGTACATCGTTTTTCTTGATACTGAATCCATTGGCCTGTAACCTTGTGGCATCCAATAAGTTTTCAATATATATTCCCAGGCGGTCTGCCTCTTCTTCAATCACCTGTAGGCTTTCATCGACAATCTTGCGATCCCACCGGGCGTCATCACGGCGCAGCGTACCCACATATCCTTTGATCAGAGCAACAGGGGTTTTGAGTTCGTGGCTTACGACAGAGATGAAAGTGGATTTCATTTCATCTGCCTGTCGAAACCGGGTGATGTCTCGGACAGTGGTGATGATATTCAACAGCGCACCGTCCTTGGAGAGCAACGGGGCGTATGTGATCCCCACAGGAAGCGAAGTGTTTTCTGGTCCACGCGCCAGGTCTCCTTCAACGTATAAAGATGCATGTGGAGCGAGCGGCCACCCATTGGATACCGATTCTGATAGCGTTGAACCTATCGGCGGCTTAACCCACTTGATAACCTGGTCATGTTCGAGACCAATAAATGAATCTAAAGGTTTGCCATAGAGAAAACCGAAGGCAGTATTTGCTCTTTCTACCTTGTACTCATGATCCAGGATTAATATCCCGTCTCCGGCGGAATCCAACAACGCTGAAAATTTCTGCCGGTCTTGATCGACCTGTGCATACAACTGGGCATTCTGTACAGCGATGGCGGTTTGGTTGGCAAAGCTGGAAAGCAACTTCTTGTCATTACTGGAGAATTGCGAATACTCTCTGAAAACAAAAATAACACCCAAAACACGCTGTCCGGTGATTAGGGGTAATCCCACGCTGCTCAATCTACCCAGGCTTACTGCCTGGGTGAATGTGTTCAACATTTGGTTGATAATGTAAAGTTCGGAATCCTCCGGATCCTCGTATTCAGGTATATTCGCCAGTTGAGGTTCCAGGTACTTGAGGAACGGTTGAGGAAGACCGGTTGAGACACGGATCTGCCATCCACCATCGCTGGAGCGCAAAGCGATAAGCCCTGCTTGACCAGCTAGCATTTCGAGAGAGATGGTTAATATGCGTTCGAGAAGTTTATCGAGGTCAAGTTCCTGCGTTATGGCGCGCGAAATCTCCAGCAAATAATCACGCTGGCGGACACGAAAATCAGGAAGCATAAGGAATTAGCCTTCTTCGACCAGGGCAGGCTCTGAAGCAGTCGACAAAACTTCACTTTCAGCAACACCAATTGCATCGTCGAGTATTTGCAGTCCTTCTTCTGCCTCTGCCTGGGTGATGCATAGTGCAGGTGAAACCCGGATGGTGCTGCGCCCGCACCCAAGTGTTAATAAGCCTCGTTCAAATGCCAATTGTTCAACCCGGTTGCGTAATTCAACAGCAGGTGTTTTGCTGATGGCGTCTTTTACAAATTCGATTCCTATCATCAACCCAATACCGCGGACTTCACCAATGGATGGGTGTTTGGATTGTATGGTCTTAAGTCTCTCAAGGATATACTTCCCAACCACAGCAGCATTGTCAAGATATTCATTCTCGATTAATTCCAGGGTAGCCAGGGCTGCAACGCAAGATAGAGGGTTCCCGCCGAACGTGTTTCCGTGGGTACCTTTTGGCCAGGTCACTATGCTTTTTCGTGCGATCATCGCACCTAAGGGCATTCCTGATGCGATACCTTTTGCAGATGTCACAATATCAGGTTCAACGCCGAAATTCTGGATTGACCACCATTTACCAGTTCGTCCTATCCCAGCCTGCACTTCGTCTGCGATGAGAAGAATTCCATAACGGTCACAAATGGCGCGTAATTGTATGAAGAAATCGGGCGGCGGGATGACATATCCACCTTCCCCTTGAATTGGCTCTATGACAATGCCGGCAACTTCATCTGCAGGGATGGTGCGGCCAAAAATCTCTTCTTCCAGAAATCGTAGAGTGGAACTACCGACGTCTTCACCTGGCCTCATATGGATTAAGGGGCGATACGGATCAGGGAAGGGGATATGGGTGACCCCGTTCATTAATGGGAAAAAACCGCGGTGGTAATGCGGTTTACTGGCGGTGAGCGTTACGGCACCCATCGTGCGTCCATGAAAACCGCCAAGAAAACCGATGAATTGAGAACGGCCGGTGTAGAACCTGGCAAGCTTGAGCGCTGCTTCCACGCTTTCAGTACCGGAATTGGTCATAAATGAGATCGCATCTTCCTGAAAAGGCGCGATCAAATCCAAATATTCAGCTAATTCGATCC
>CAZSGL010000021.1:0-21611 GCA_964606265.1 uncultured Anaerolinea sp.
CTTTCATATTTCCTCGATCTTCCTAGTCTACCTGGTAAGGGACTTCCATAATGACGATGTCCTTATGGAAAAGGAGTACTCTTCGCAGTGTATCCGCAGTGCGCGTGTGCAGCCAATTACTCCAAAAATGTTTGGGGACAAATTGTGGAACCACTACTGTGATGATCTCATTGGGAAGTTTGTTGGCATCCAATTCTTCTATATAAGAAAGGAGGGGCTCAATGAACAAGCGGTAAGGCGAATCAAGAACAACCAGCCGGTAACCGTCACCCCATAATTCCCATTTTTCCTGTAATTTCTGTGTTTCGACTGGATCGGTGGATACGTGAACCACCGTAATGTCATCCGAAAGGGTTTTGGCAAACCTTAATGCGGCAAGTGTCCCCTGGTGTACTCCACCAATGGGCATGACTACTTTTTGGTAACTGATTCGATTGGGTGGAGAATAATGCTCGAGGGACAAATTTTTCGCTAAGCCTGAATAATGTCGATGTATAGAGCTGAATACCATCACCAAAGCTGGGGTTAAGATAACTACAAACCATGCACCATCTTTAAATTTTGTTACAGCAAAAACAGCCATGACAATAAATGTTACTGTTGCCCCTAACCCGTTTACGACCATCTTGAATAGCCACGAGCGGTCATTGGTTAACGTTGAACCTCTCTCAACTTTCTTTTCCCCTGGTTCTAAATGGCCAACTTTCCACCACCGCCTTGCCATTCCGGATTGAGATAAAGTAAATGACAGGAAGACGCCAATGGCATATAGCGGAATTAACCGGGTTACACTTGCTTGGGTAACGATTATCAAGCCACAAGCCACAATTGAAAGTAATGCAATGCCCCGTGAATAAACTAATCGGCTGCCTCTATAAGTCAATTGCCTTGGTAAAAATCCATCCGCAGCAGCCAATGCACTTAAGCGGGGAAAATCTGCGAATGCCGTATTTGCTGCCATAACCAGGATGACAGTAGTTGCCGAGATTGTCCCAATATAAAATATTCCGCGGTTATCAAAGATCGTTCTAGCCAACTGAGAAATGATTGTTTCTTCCTCAGAGGGTAAAGCTCCAACTTGATGTGCTAGGAATGTAATTCCAAACATCATAGATCCAAGAATTACAGCCATCATGATCAGGGTTTTTCCAGCATTATCGCTCCGGGGTATCTTAAAGGCAGTGATGCCGTTTGATATTGCCTCTACACCAGTTAAAGCTGTAGTTCCGCTGGAAAATGCTTTTAATATAAGAAAAAGTGTGATCGGTTGCAAGGTTGTATGCAGCGCCATAACATCCGTTGGTGCTAGTATCACAATTCCCAGAGTGCCGGAGAGGAATCGAATTAATCCAACACCGATCGTGACATACATCATAACGATGAAGAAATAAGTTGGAATGGCAAATGTAATCCCGGATTCTTTTACACCCCGTAGATTAATCACCATTACAAACAGGACCAAAAGGATTGCTATGATCACACGATGTGGAAACAAGACTGGAAAAGCACTCGCTAATTGTGCAACACCAGAGGAAATCGACACTGCAACTGTAAGAATATAATCCGTTAATAGTGCTGCAGCGGCTGTCTGTGCCGGCAGTTCCCCAAGGTTATCTCTAGCTACAATGTAAGCGCCACCGCCGCCAGGATAGGCATGTATCGTCTGTTCATACGACAAAGTAAGAATAATTAAGAGTCCACAAATGGCTAGTGCTAATGGGATTGTGATCCCGAATGCACCGATCCCAGCTGCTGCCAGGATCATCAGCATTTCCTGGGGAGCATAAGCCACGGATGACATCGCATCAGAAGAAAATACCGCCAGACCAAGGGTTTTACCGATGGTCTGATGCGGAGCATCTGCAGTTGATAGCGGTCGACCGATGAGGAAATTTCGCCAGTTGCGTCCTGGATTGTATTCAGATTGGCGTTTAAAAACTGTGGAACCGTTGTGTTCTTCGAGGCTCATTTACTCTCTCACAATAATCTTTCAACTCTATAAAGCGAGTGATTATACCCCACAATTTGAATGCCTAATCACCCTGTAACACCACCATTATAGTGTGAAATTTCTATGATCCTCTACTGATCTTCTTCACGTTTACCGATAAATGATTCCCTGGTAAGGGAGCAGTTTGAGAACTGATTTTTCCACCAACTTCTCGTAATCAAGGTTTGAGAGGATGACTTTGCCGATTGAATATTGGTGACCATCATTGTGCAATTCCTGTATCGTTGAACTCAAGTTAAGTACTACGGTCATTTTCTCTTTTTCAAAAGAGCGTTCAAATATCAAAACATCCGCAGCTCCTGAATCTACTTCCTTGTACTCCCCAATGGTCAATGCCTGGTTTTCCTTTCGTAAGTGCAGCATACGCTGATAGAACCGCCACAGAGAATCATTGGCATCTTGCTGCTCTTCCACATTTACACCCTTTTTGTAATCCGGGTTAACTGGCAGCCAGGTGCTGACCCCCTCATGTGAAAATCCGGCGTTGGCAGCATTCGACCACTGCATCGGCGTGCGGCATTTATCCCTCCCCTGGCTGGCCCCGGTCTTTATTGCCTCTTCTTCACTTAATCCAAGTTCCCCCTTTGCCATCTCATAAAACAGAAGCCCAAGCGGATCCTTGTACTGACCGGCATCTTTCAACAAATAATCAGACATGCCAATTTCTTCACCATTGTAGAGGAATGGCGTCCCTTTAAGACACAACAGGAGCATCAAATAGATCTTAGCCTGAATCTCATTATTCTTCCCGTCGCCGTAATTGGAAAATACCCGCGAGCTATCATGATTCCCAAAGGTATTGCATGGCCACGCACCTGCAGGTAGCACCGCCAGTCTCTCTTCCTGGTTTGATCGTACATGCTCTGCAGTGATAACCGAGGTGCGCATCAGTGGGAAGTTAAAATTCAAATGAAGTTCGTCGTCATTTTTGCCATAAAAGGCAATGTCATCGGTTTCCCCAATTAAAACGCGGTCATCATACTCATCGATCATCTTCCTCAGGTCGCGCGTTATCTTGTGCACCCCGGGTTGGTCCACCTGGTACTGGAACATCTCCATCCAATACTTTACAACTTGTTCATTTTCCTCAGGAGACCTGGCAAGTTGGGATAACCTGAATAGTCTTTCCTGGGTCATCTCACCCGTGATTGGTAAATAACGTTCATCCTCAAAAATGGTCCCCACCGCATCCAACCGGAATCCGTCTACCCCCATGTCCAGCCAAAAGCGCGCTGCATTAAACATTGCCTCCTGAACCGCGGGGTTTTTCCAATTCAGATCAGGCTGCTCCTTGAAAAAGTAATGGTAATAATACTCATCCGTCAATGCATCCAATTCCCAGGCACTCCCGCCGAATGTGGAATACCAATTGTTCGGAGGTCCTGCCTTGTGCGCCGGCTTCCAAACATACCAATCCCGTTTGGGGTTGGTCTTGTCCTGCCGGGATTCTTCAAACCAGGCGTGCTTATCAGAAGTGTGGTTGAGCACCAGGTCTAAAACCAGCTTAATTCCGCGATCATGAGCGCCTTGTAAAAATTCCTTGAACTGCGCCATTGTTCCATACTCCGCGGCAACTCCACGGTAATCTGAAACATCATATCCGCAGTCAATGTATGGCGATGGGAAATGCGGTGACAACCAGATGGCATCAATACCAAGTTCCTTAAGATAGTCCAGTTTTTCGATCATTCCCTTGAAATCACCAATACCGTCCCCGTTGCCATCTGCAAAACTGCGCGGATAAATTTGATAAAACACAGCCGATTGCCACCATTTTGGTTGTTTAGTCACGAGGAGTACTCCCGATTTGATTGATCTCAGCCAGGATTTGTCCGGTTAAAACATCTCCGGAGCGGCCGTTCACCCTTACCGCGTCAATTTCATTCCATTTCTTTAAAATTGAAGGTGCCTGGATCCTGGCATAATTCTCGCTTAACCCTTTCAAAATCCATTCACTATTCTGAGTTTGCCTGGCAGTTTCCCATAGGACATGCCGAATTCCACCAATTTGCTGATCCAAAAATTCCTTTTCAGCTTGCTCCAGCACTGCGCGAACCTGCCTGGCGCGGTCACGCGCAATTGTTCCAGTGATCTTCTCAGGCATTTTTGCCGCCAATGTTCCTTCGCGCACTGAATACTTAAACACATGCCCACCTGAAAACCCAATTTCCCCGATAAACTCCAGGCTTTCTTCGAATTCTTTTTGTGTCTCTCCAGGAAAGCCCACGATTACATCTGTCGTGATCGCCACATCTGGGATCATACTGCGTGCAGTCTTCACCAGGTTGCGGAACTTTTCGGGCGTTGTGTTGCGCGCCATTCTGTGCAGCACTCCAGCAGAACCTGACTGCAGAGGTAGGTGAAAATGAGGACACAACCGCGGATCCTTCCACAAATTGAACAAGGATTCATCCATATTCCACGGCTCTATCGAAGACAGGCGGATGCGTTCGGCCTTGGATTGGTCTAATAAAAATTGGATTAGATCATTTAATTTTTCTTTTCCTGTCAGGTCCCGCCCCCATGAACCCAGGTTTACTCCTGTGAGGACGACCTCTTTGGTTCCACCGAGAACAGCCTGGTTTACTGCCAGAAGGATTTCACTTTTTTCAACGCTTTTTCCTCGTCCGCGAGCCAGCCTGGTGACGCAATAGGTACAGGCATTATTGCATCCATCCTGCGCTTTAATAAATGCCCGGGTGCGCTTATGAGCGCCAGGCAGCGGCTGCCTGGCTATTGGTTCCACTTCCATCAATTCATCATCGACATTGATAAAACGCAGTGGGATTTCCATCTTTTCAAGATTACTCACAACCTGGCTGACGCCTTCAAGGTCCGCTCCCTGCTCAGGGTACAGTGTCGCCCAGCATCCCGTCAGGATGATGGTGGATACTCCCTTGTTGTGTGCCTGGTGAACTTTTTGCCTGGAATCCGAAGCCGCGGCAGCCGTTACCGCACAGCTATTCACAACGACCAGGTCAGCACCTTCCGGGGACCCCAATATCTGGTGTCCATCCTGTCTCAACTGACCTGCCATTTGTTCGATCTCAGCCTGGTTTAACCGGCAGCCAACAGTATCAAAAAAGACTTTCATCTTGCTCAGGGTTGTGTTACTTTAAAATTGTCAAAGAGGACCTTAACACCAGCATTCTCGTACGCCCCTGCGATCAATCCAACTTGACCCTCACTAAATGCGTTGTCCATTATTTCTGCCAGCAGGGTGTCATTTACCGTGAGCTTGAGAATTTCACCTGTGCATTCGGCGGTTATATGATTAACCACTCCCCCCTGGCGGATCACCTCGGTAAAATCCAGGTTGGTTTTATCATTGGGCATCATCATCTGACCGTTGAGCATTTTGAAGATCCCATAATATCCATCATGAGTCACCAGGAATCCATAAAAATTCTGGTTATCAACGAAACGACAAATAACGCCGAAATTATCGTTCACCGGTCCATCCAGCAGCACCGCATCCACATCGATCCTGGAATCACTGTACCGTGGTTGATTGATACTCCACACGAGTGAATTCGGTGTGATTACTCTTAATACCAACCCCTCGTATTCAAAAAGCACTTCTCCACCTTCTCTGCCCATCGTTCCCCAACCGTTTGGCGGTGCGGAAAAATCATCCGAAAAGAAGGTGTACCCGGTGTGCGCCGATTCCTCGACAGGGTTAAGCTGAGGAATTACTGAGCATCCAGCTGGAACAGTAATTAGCAGAAACGCAAGGAGTAAGTATTTCAGAGGGTTTATTTTCATTGGACTCCAGAATTATTCAGTAGGCAAATTATACCAACCCACATCATTTGCCGCTAATTTCCCGTAAGAGTTCGTTGGCTAATTCTCTCAACCGGTTGCTCGGTGCAAATTCCATGGCTGCTCGCAGGTATTCGCGTGCGGCTTCATAATCCTTTTGCATTACCTTGAGTTGACCCAGGTGTATTAGTATCGCGGATTGGTTCGGGTCCAATTCAGCCGCCTCCAAAAGGAAACGCTCGGCGCTGTCATAGTCGCCAATCAGCATCAATCCCGTGCCCAACAAGTCAGTCAACACTGGGGATCCGGGATTTAGTGTGAGTGCCTTGCGCGCAGCCTGCAATCCGGTGTCTTGGATCTCGTAATTGAATGTAAAGCAGAAGACTGCGAGTGCCTTCCAGGTTGCCCAATCCTCAGGCGTCAGATTGACTGCTTCTATAAAATTCTCGTAGGCTAATTCCAAATTTCCCATTTCCTGGTAGGTATTGCCAATTTCAATCAACCAGACGCTTTTTGTGGGATCAATTTCAGACGCTCTTTTCAGATAGATGAGGGCTAATTCATATTTTCCCTGCCGGCGGTAGTACAAACCGGTCAATCCGTTTACAATTTCGTTGTCCGGATCCAACTCCAGCGCTCTTGCCACCGAATCAAAAGCGTCTACATCCAATTGTTGTTGTGCCTCAGCCAGCAATATCCAATTTAAAGCATTTTCAGGATCGGTTATTACAGCCGAATGAAAGGCTTGCGCTGCCACATCCCATTCATAGAAGGTAGACAGCACCTGGCCAACCTGCCTGAATCGGTCTGAAGGTGAGCCTGTCTCGCTATTTCCTTCAATTGTCGCAACCAGTGCGTCCCTTAATAATTGTTTGTTATAGGTGAGGTTTATCGGTGTCGACAAAAATTGGACAGCGTTATCAGGTTGCGTTGTGCTTAACATTAATCCTAAAAGAAAGCTGATCTCCCCGTCTTCGGGGAAAAGAAAATGGGCGGAAAGGAGAGTGGCTTCAGCCCCAAATACGTCTCCAATCCGTCGTTGCAGCGTGATAATTTGCCGCAATTTAAACAATTCTTTTTGTTCCGTAGCCACTTGCCGGAGTAGTTCTTTTGCCTCTATATAGTTTCCATTTGAGATCAACGCATCTGCCAGCCAGATCTCCCCGTCGCCGGATAGGCTGCCTGATTGACGGCTCTTGGTAAACGCCTCAATTGCCTTTTGATACTTACCATTGTCCAGGTGAACGCGTCCGAGCCTTTCCCATAAATCACCTCTCCAGGGCTCGTACTCCAACAGCAATTGCAAGGGCTGCGATTCCGCGATATTTCCTTCGACGGAAGTAGAATGTAGGGCCTGATTGGCCTCCAGGACTTCTTGCGCCACCGGGGTAATCGAAAATATCGTCAACAACAGGATTGGTGTAAATATTGCCATGCCCGCCAGGAGAATATCCAGCTTTTTCATTTGCTAATTATATCCAACGCCCCGCCTCAACGCGCTTGACATTCAAATCCCTTGATGGTAAATTTTTAACATCATTGACAGCAAGGGAATCCTGGCTGCAAATTTCTATGCAAGATGGAGATAAAGAATGTCAGAACGGTTTGTAGGGACAGTAAAATGGTTCAATCCCGCCAAGGGGTACGGCTTCATCGGCCGTGATGGTGCAGAAGATGTTTTTGTTCATTTTTCTGCGATTGAAATGGAAGGTTACCGTGTTTTGAAAGAAGGTCAACAGGTAGAATTTGCTGTCGAGAAAGGTCCTAAAGGACTTCAAGCAGCAGAAGTCAAACCAATTGCATAGTTATGTAATCCTTATAAAACAGAGCCCTGTGGGCTCTGTTTTCTTATTCCATCGACTGCCTCATTCGCTTCAGAGCTTCTTCCAGTATAGATTGGTCGCAACCAAAATTCATACGCACGAATCCCTCACCTTCTTTACCAAAGATGCTGCCGCAGCTCAACGCCACTTTGGCATTCTTTAGAAAATATTCATAGGGGTCACCCTCAATACCCGTCGTCCGGCAATCCAGCCACGCCAGGTAAGTAGCCTGAGGGGGATTCACCTTGATTTTTGGCATGGTCTCTTTAATGTTCTTGCACAAAAAATCTCTATTCTCCTCAAGCGTTTTCAAAATCGCGTCCAGCCAGGGTTGGCCATGGCGGTATGCCGCCACCGCTGCTGTCACGCCAAGGACGTTGACTCCTCCTAATATTCCGTGTTTTGCTGCCTTAATCCTCTCCATCAACTCCTTGTTCTCGCAAATCAGGATGGAACAGTCCAACCCGGCGATATTGAATGTCTTGCTCGGGGCGATCAGCGTTACAGCGTGTTTCCCGATCTCCTTGTCCAGCGACGCTATAGGAATATGTTGGTGACCTGAATACACCAGGTCGGAATGGATTTCATCAGAACAAATAATGACATGCTGTGCCAGGCAGATTTCCGCGATCGTTAATAACTCTTGCCTGTTATAAACCTTTCCAACAGGATTGTGAGGGGTGCAAAAGAGGAAGCATTTCGTATCAGGTTGAATCGCGTTTATAAAAGCCGCAAAATCAACTTCATAGCCGCCGTCATTCTGTCGTATCAATCCGCATTGGATCTCGCGTGTCCCTGCATTTTTTGCCGCCTCAAAAAATGGCGGATAGATCGGTGGTTGGATCAGTATCGATTCACCCGGCTGAGTTACTGCCTGGCATATCAGGTTAAACCCGGAGATCACCCCCGGAAGCAGCAGGATGTCATCCAGGTTGATTTTCCAGCCATACAATCGCTGCATTCGCTCAACAACCAGTTCGGCAAGTGTTCGAGATTCTGCGGCGTAACCGAAAACGCCATGCGTAACTCTTTCGTGCAGCGCCTGGATCACTTCCGACGGAGAGGTAAAATCCATATCCGCTACCCACAGCGGCAGTACGTCATCGCCGTAAAAACGCCACTTTATTGAATCTGAGTTCCTTCTGTCGGGTTGGTGAAATAAGGTTTCGGACATTAAATCTCCAATCTGTTATGTTCCCATCTAATAATTATAAGAGTGCTGCTAAAAATCGCATAAAAGTGAATATTTTTATTTGGTGGATTATTCCTATCCTGATATACTCAGTAAATCCAACAATATGACCTCGCAGACCTCCCCTTTCCCTTCATTAATCTTTGAATATCCGACCAATTGGAAAGACTATATCCTTTTGGATAGCGGTGATGGGTCAAAACTGGAACAATACGGCCCTTATCGTTTGTTGCGTCCGGAGCCTGAAGCTGTGTGGAAGCCTGCACTGCCTGAATCAGAATGGAAGAAGGCGGATGCTTCTTATGAACCGTCACCTGAAGAGAACGGCGGACATTGGGTGTTTCGCAGGGATTTCCCCGACCGGTGGCAAATGAAATATACTGACCTGCGCTTTCACGCCCAACTCTCCGGCTCCCGGCATGTGGGCGTTTTCCCCGAACAAGCCTGCCAGTGGGATTGGGTGACCAATATCATTCATTCGTCCAAAATCAAACCAAAAGTGCTGAACCTGTTTGGTTACACCGGGCTTGCCTCCCTGGCAGCCGTGAGCGCAGGCGCATTTGTAACCCACGTGGATGCATCAAAAAAAGTGGTCCTCTGGGCAAAGGAAAATCAGGCTCTTTCCAGCATTGACCAGTCATCCATCCGCTGGATCGTGGATGACGCGGTTAAATTTGTCCAGCGTGAAGCCAGGCGCGGATCACTCTATGATGGTATCATCCTCGACCCCCCCAAGTTTGGTCGTGGTCCCAAGGGTGAAGTATGGGAATTCTACAAATTATTACCCACCATGTTGCAGGCCTGTAGGGAAGTCTTGAAACCGAAACCTCTCTTCATTCAACTCACTGCATACGCAGTAAAAGCATCCTCCATAACTCTTCTCCAGGCTGTTGGTGAGATGATGCACGTGTTTAATGGCACCACCACAGCCGGCGAGATCGGTTTAAGGGAACAATCTGCTGGACGCTATTTATCCACAGCAATTTTTGCCCGATGGGCACAAAACTAATTTTTGGAGGAACAATGCTGACAGCATTCGGTACCAGTTGGTCGATGATCAAAGCCAGTTTTAAAGTGCTCCAGTCCGATAAGGAATTGATCGTTTTTCCCATTTTTTCAGCGCTTGCCATGCTCGTCCTCACAGCCTTGTTCGCTGTCCCCATGTTTTTTAGTGGCTTCCTTGAAGTTGTCAGCACGCGTGGGATGCAATTTGCCGATTACCTGGTGCTCTTTCTTTTTTACCTTTTGCAATACCTGATCATATTCTTGAGTAACACTGCCCTGGTTGCAGCTGCCATGATCCGCTTACGTGGTGGAGATCCAACCGTCGCCGATGGCATAAAGGTCGCATTTGATAAGATCGTGCCCATTTTCCTCTATGCGTTGATTGCCGCAACGGTTGGCATGTTGTTGAGTGCTGCCAAACGGGAAGGCAAAGTCCTGACAAATATCATTATTTCGATTATTGGTTTCGTCTGGACGGTTGCCACATTCCTGGTCGTTCCAATCCTGGCGATGGAAGACGTAGGTCCGATTGAAGCCATCAAACGTAGTGTGATGTACCTCAAGAAAACATGGGGCGAGCAATTGGTTGGAAGTTTCAGCATCAGCGCTGTTTTCAATCTTGCCATCTTTTTAGTAATTTTATTAACAGTATTTGCCGTTATGTTCCTTTTACAAATGACCAGTCTGCTATGGCCTGCAGTAGTAATCGGTTTGATCGCTGCCCTCGTGGTGATGATGATCGGTCTTGCGAGCACCACTCTGAACGGCATCTATACAGCGGCGGTATACCAATACGCGTCCACTGGTGAAACAGGTTCCTTTTTTGATAAAGAAACTATTCAACAAGCATTTCGTTCAACAACAAAAACTCAACTCTAAATGCACATCATCCCCGTTACAACCCAGGAAGAGTTGCTTCGATTTGTGCAGTTTCCCTGGGAGGTCTACAAGAATGATCCTTGTTGGGTTCCTCCGCTTATCAAGGAAAACCTGAATCGACTTGATCCCGGCAGGAATCCGTTCTGGAAAACAGCGGATCGGCAGTGCTGGCTTGCAATGGATGGTGATGAAACTGTCGGTCGAATCTGTGCAATCGCCTATCATCCCGTAATAGATCCCATAGCCCCTGTAATGGGGAGGTTTGGATTCTTTGAATGTATCAACGACCAGGAAGTGGTGTCATTATTATTTGAGACTGCAGCGGACTGGTTAAGAGCCAGAGGGTTTTCAATCATGGTTGGACCTTTTAATCCGAGCCCAAGTGATGAGATCGGGATCATGATTGAAGGATTCGACACCCTTCCGGTTGCGCTTGCCGGTCATAATCCTCCCTATTACCAGGCTCTCTTCGAAAAAAACGGGTTTGTTAAAAATAAAGACACTGTCGCCAGGCACTATATTCGTCTAGAGGGGATTTCGTTTAAGGACGCATTTCCCCAGAAGCTGATGCGGGTGGTTGAGATCGCCCGTAAACGAAATGATATTACTTTGCGAAAACTCAATTTAAGCAAATGGAATGAGGAAATTCGCATCGCTACAGATATCTTCAATGCTTCCCTCGCACCCCTCCCGGGGAATATCCCCATCTCTTATGAAGAATTCTTACAACAATCACAAAACCTCAAGCCTTTTTTGGATCCAAGGATGGCCATCATCGCGGAGATTGGCGGAAAACCTGTTGGTTATGCCGTTGCCTATCCCGACGTCAATGAAGCTCTTCAAAAGGCAAATGGAAAACTGGATCTACTCGGTTCTTTACGCTTTTTCATTAAGTTAAGGTCCATAAAAAGAGTTTCCTTTAAAATCCTCATGGTACTGCCTGAATTCCATGGCAGGGGGATTGAGGCACTCTTAATTCACGCGGTTGCCAGGAGAATTTGGCAAAGAAAATATCGTGAAGTGGATATGTCACTTGCTGGTGAAGAAAATCTTAAAAGTAACCGCTTTACAGACAATCTCGGTTTCAAGGTTTATCTGCGTTATCGGATTTACGAAAAAACCATTTAGGAGTACATAGTGACCTTATCCTCATCGACCCGTGAGCAGGAAATTGATCGATTGCCTTTCCGTACAAAACTGATCTATGGTCTCGCAGATTGGGGGAATACAACCACTACCACCATCGTGGGTTTTTTCTTTTTGTTTTTCCTTACAGACATTGCCCTTCTTCCAGCCAGGTACACTGTTCCGGTCTTATTGATTGGAACAATTTGGGACGCGATAAACGATCCCTTAATTGGAGTTTTCGCGGATAAGGTTCACACACGTTGGGGTCGACGTCGACCTTTTTTCCTCATTGGAGCCATTCCATTTGGTCTGGCGTTCATGATGCTCTGGTGGGTTCCACCATTTACAAATCCACTGATGTTGATGGGTTATTACACACTTGCATACATCCTTTTTGATACCACATTTACTTTTGTCGTAGTCCCCTATGGCGCGCTGACGCCTGAATTGACCTCGAATTATAATGAACGCACCCGCCTGACGGGTTACCGTATGGCAGTCAGCATGGCAGGTGGACTGATTGCCGCCATCTCAGTTCCAATTTTTGCTGACTTATTTACAACTCCCCGCACCGGCTATCTGATTATGGCTGTGGTTTTTGGAGTTCTCGCTATGATTCCATATTTTGTTTTATTCTTTGGCATTAAGGAACGCTATTCACAGAGACAATCCAGCCAACTATCCCTTGTAAAGAGTTTCTTGTTAACCTGGAAAAATCGTGCCTTTCGTTATGCCGCAGGTATTTACATAACCTCGTGGATGACCGTTGCGTTGGTCAGCGCGCTGTTCCAGTACTACGTCACCTATTGGATGGGTATGGCAGACCAGCTTGAGTATTTACTCGGTCTCGTTCAATTTACCGCTTTACTTTGTATTCCCATTATTGTTGCCATGTCAGATAAGCTTGGTAAAACGCGTGCTTATATCATCGGCATAATTTGGTGGATTTTAGCCATGCTTGCTCTTTCATTCCTTCCATCAAATGCGCACACACTCGGGTATATCATCGCTGCCCTTGCGGGATTGGGGATCGCTGCGGCTCATGTCATCCCATGGTCAATCCTGCCCGATGTGATAGACCAGGATGAATTGGAAACCGGATCCAGGCGTGAGGGTACTTACTACGGGTTTCTGGTTTTCCTTCAAAAATCTGGCACCGCCTTAATGCTGGCTGTAATACCTATGGTGCTGTCATTGACAGGTTATATTCCGAATGAAGTGCAAAACACGAACACATTAAATGCAATCCGCTTTATGATTGGTGGTGTACCTGCAATTCTGCTTTCACTATCAATATTTTTTGCGTGGAAGTTCCCCATCACACGAGAAAAATTTGTGATTCTTCGAAGGGACATTGACGCCTTGCACTCAAGTGATAAGACCAGTTGAAAGGAAAGACATGAAAAGATCATTCCAACATTGGTCGCTGCGCTACCTGCGCGACCGCTCAACTGAAAAAACCTACCGCCGCACACACCCAGGGGTTCCCTGGGTCGCACCAGCAGCGGTGGAATTCCTGGAAGGCTACCTTAAGCCGACAGACCGTATGCTGGAATTCGGCTCTGGCCGCAGTACCTTATGGTTCGCCGACCGGGTTGGGCATCTCACCTCGGTTGAACATAATCCAGATTGGCACAGGCAAATTTCCACGAAGATCGCGGAAAAAGGGTGCTCGAACATCTCCTATTTCCTTCACCCTAAGCAAGCAGACCCTGTCCCCGCAAGTAACAGTGCATATGTCCTGGTTACCAAATCCATCACGCCGCAAAGCCTGGATGTCGTGTTGGTGGATGGCATCTACCGCGCTCAATGTGTGCTTCACTCGTTACCCCTGATCACGGATGGCGCGGTTCTTGTCATCGATAATGTCAATCACTATTTACCCAGCCGCTCCATTGCCCCAAATTCCCGGTCAATTGAAGCTGGCCCTATCGACGACGAGTGGCGCCAGGTTTTGGATTTGATCGGTGGTTGGCGCTTTTTCTGGACGAGTAATGGCGTATCAGACACCGCGTTTTATTTCAAACACAACCATTAGGAGGATATTATGTCTTCAAGGAATACCTTAATTAGCCAATTCAACAGGTTCCCATTCGCGCATACTTTTTCGATAGTCGCCCGCGATCCTTCCACAGGGCAGATGGGTGTGGCTGTCCAATCTCACTGGTTTTCGACAGGGTCTTTGGTCACCTGGGCGGAAGCTGGTGTCGGTGTCGTCGCCACCCAATCCATGGTGGAAGTGAGTTATGGCCCTAAAGGTTTGGATGGCATGCGCAGTGGTAATTCCCCTCAAATGGTCTTGGATGAATTATTGGCAAAAGATGATGGTCGGGAATTGCGCCAGGTGGCAATGGTCAATGCCTTGGGTCAGGTCGCAGCCCACACTGGCGCGCGCTGTATTGCAGAAGCAGGTCATGAGACTGGTGTCCAGTTTTCCGTCCAGGCAAACATGATGCTGAGGAACACCGTCTGGCCCGCCATGGCAAAAGCGTTTTCTTCCACCAGTGGTGAATTGAGTGAACGGTTAATGGCCGCCCTGGACGCTGCCCAGGACGAAGGCGGCGACATCCGCGGAAAACAATCTGCCGCCATGCTGGTGGTAAAGGGAGAAAAGGTCGAGAATCCCTGGCAGGGGATTCTTGTTGACCTACGCGTCGATGACCACCCCGAACCGCTGCAGGAATTACGGCGCTTGCTTATTGTCAATAAAGCCTATGAATCCATGAACCAGGGGGATGCCTTCCTGGCTGAAGGAAAAATCAGCGAGGCATTTTTTGCCTACAATACCGCAGCCCGTTTAGCCCCTGAGATCATCGAACTGCCTTTCTGGCAAGCGGTCACCCTAGCTGAAAGTGGCAAAGTGTTGGAGTCCCTGCCAGTTTTTAAAATGGTATTTTCTGCTGATAATAATTGGATCGAATTACTTAAACGGTTGCCTGCTGCTGGTTTACTTAAAGTATCAGAAAATGACCTTGGATTAATCCTCAGTCAGCAAAATTAATATGATTATTAAGCTGTTATTACTTGAATACCAATAAAACTATTCATTTAAGATTGTTTTTATTAATTGCAGCCCTTTCATCAACAGGGGCTTCATTATGGTTGCTGTTGACTCCCTCTAAATCAACAAGCCTTATGCTTTTTTCATATTCATCAGAGCGGTTAATTCTTGTTGCCGCATCACTTTTACTCACTCTTACCTTTTTCACCAGTTGGCTACTTGTAACTAAACCGTTTATAAAAAACACCTACTTTTGGATAGTTAATTCAAAACTCCTTTTTTTTCTTCTACTAATACTTGGATTATTTCTGGTAATTTTAATCGGTGGTACATTGCTGGGAAGTTTTGAACCCTGGAACTTCATTTTTCGAAGAATTCTACCGCTCATCGTCCTCAGCTTTTTACTCGCCGCAGAATTAATTATCTTTCAGCAAATCGATGGCGGTGGACTGCCGGCTAAAACGCTTAACACCTTGTTATTCCCTGAATCCAGTCGACACGATTATATCCAATCCAATGGCAGGGATTTGCGCCTCGATTTCTTGCGGGGATTCTTTGTATTCGTCATGATTGTCGACCATATCGCTGATAGTTCTCCTTTTTATTACATCACCTTTGGGGGCAGATTTTTCACTTCTGCAGCTGAAGGGTTTTTCCTCATCTCGGGCATCGTTGCGGGGCTTGTGTACTCCAAGGTCATTCAAAGAAATGGGCTGTGGAGTGCAATCAAAAAATCGTGGCTCCGCGCGGTTACTATTTACCTGGTGACGATATCCCTCTCTTTGGTGGTTCTCCTATTTGGAAGTTACATTCAACCCTCATTGATCGATAAGCTCCAGCCGGGAACTCCAGTTCAAATTTTGTTGAGGCTTCTTTTATTCAAATCCTCTTATTACCTGAGCGATGTTCTCGTAATCTATGCTTTGTTATTTTTTCTATTCCCTCTGGTACTGTTCCTGTTGCAAAATAAAAAAACCTGGTTACTTTTTTTACTCACAACTGCATATTATTTAATCTCTCAAGGTTTTCCATCAATTCAATTGTTCCCAATTGATACCTTCATGGTAATACCTGGTGTTTTGTTATTGTTTAGTCTCGGTGCTGCACTGGGATACCACCATATTTTAGAAAACCTGGACCAACAAATAAAAAAACAATGGTTGTGGCCCGCTGGTATATGCTTGATTTTGTTAATTGTATTGTGGAACATCGTCAACGCCGATTCAAACTTCCAAATTCCAATTTCTCTTGCAGAAAAAATACGTTCTTTTTTCAATAGGCCTTCTGTCGCACTCGGTAGATTTATTGCTTCGTTTATCACTTTCGGATTTCTGTATCTGGCAATCACATTTTCGTGGAAAAGAATCAATCGCTTTTTTGGATGGTTAATGCTTCCGTTCGGAGAGAATAGCCTGATAGCCTATACGATCCACGTAATACTATGCATTCTGTATGTCATTGTTACTGCAATTGTCTCTTACCGAAGTGATTCTTATTGGCTCAATGGATTATTTCAATTTATTGGCGTCATGCTTACATGGAGTCTGGTAAAATCCAGGCTGTTTGCTCCGACCCGCAAAATGAAGATTTTTTATTATGCTGTACCACCGCTTCTCCTCGTTACATACCTCCTCCTTACCTGGGTAGCTTGAATTGACATTTTCGCCTTATCCCTACACTAAATCCACTTTTGCCAAAATAAATGCATACACGGGTTCTTTAATTTAAGTCACTATATAATTAGTAAAATCAATTTTCTATGGAGGATTAAAATGGAAGCACCATTACAACCCGCTCAATTCCCGAGTGAAAAGAAACGCCACGGTTGCCTTACTGCTTGGTTGATCATGATGATGATTATGAACCCGTTAGTGATTCTTCTTTATCTTGCAGGAGGCAGCGTCTATTCCTACCTGCCAGGTTGGTATATACCAGTTATGGTAATAATGGCAATCGTAAATGTGACTGGAGCGGTTTTGCTGTTTAAGTGGAAGAAAATTGGCTTTTGGTTGTTTTGCGCCACTACGGTTGTCGGATTTTTCATTAACCTGTCCGCCGGCATTGGTATTCTCCCCTCGTTGCAGGGACTTATAGGTCTTCCTATACTTTATGGTGTGCTGAATATTGGCGGAGTGAACAAAGGTTGGCCTCAACTGGACTAGTGTTAAAATATCAGCGATTTCAAAATTTTCCTGGCTTCGTAGGCTCTTCATGTACCAAAATGGAGAGCCTTTTTGTTCCTTTCCTTGCCGATTTTTCGGATAGGTTAGCCTAAATGTTTGACAATTCACTTCGAATCTCATACACTAAGCACATTCTTAAATACAAATAAGCTTCGTAATTGATTACAATTTGCTTTTTCGAGATACAAAGCAATTAGTAAGGACTTTCAACGGATAAATCTATGCGACCTTCTGGCAATACTACTTCATCAATGCCTCCATCCCTAGAAAGTAAATCGATTTTTGTTTTTATGACCAGTCATAAATTCTGGGAAGGCCTTTATGATACGGTTGATGTTGGATTTGTTATAAATCTGTTCAAGCATCAATTGGCTAATTATTCAACATTAATAATGACCACTATTGTTCCACACCACATTTCTAAAACCAAATTTGATGAATTAATTTTTAAGGAAGAAGAGCTTAAGAAAGCTCTACTCCCCTATGGCGCTTCAGTCGAATTCTTCCATATTCAAGGGCGGACATTATCTACAGTGCTTAACGCCGTAAAAGAAATAAACTCCAGGATGAGTCAATACGCTCAGAAATTCATCTGGGCAAAAAACTACTTTAACTGTTTTATTGGCGTTTTGGTGAAGAGGCAAATTCCGGGAACACACCTTCATTTTGATTTGAGCGGATTGGTCCCCCAGGAAGAACTCTTCTATTCCACTTCCAATTTCTTGTACAGATTCTTTAACTTCCTTGTGCTTAGCCTTTTTGAGAGAATTAATTTATTTAACGCCGATTCGATATCTGTCGTTTCCAGGCGATTTAAAGAATATATTGTAAAAAAATATCAAATCAAGCCACAAAAAATTGAGATTCTTCCTTGCTTCTTTGATCACACTCTTTTTTATCCCGATAACATCCTGCGGGAGGAATATCGCAAGAAGTATCAGATTACTGAAGATCAGAAGGTCATTCTCTACAGCGGCATGCTGCAGAAATGGCAGGAACCGCACTTATTATTTTCGTTTCTAAGGTACATCCAAAATCTGGATGTAAACCGGGAATTTCGGTTGATGCTGCTGACTTTTGATCAAGAAAAAGCTCATCAGGCTGTTGAATCGTATGGTCTCAAGAATGTGATCATTGAATCAGCCAGTTGGGAAGAATTAAACGCCCTCTATAATGCTGCAGATATCGGGCTTGCCTTCAGAAGTGCCGACATGGTCAGTTTTGTTTCTTCCCCTGTTAAAATTCCAGAATACCTGGCAACTGGTAACAGCCTGATTATGCTCGAATTTATTGGTGATTTTGGTTTGGATTTACAGGATAAAAAATATGCGCTTGTTAAGAAAAATAAAACTGACCTTATGCGAACAACCCTCCAGGAAATCCAGCGTCTAGAAAAGCCTGATGCTCATCAATTGGGAGAGATCCAAAAAAAGTACAGTATCCTCAGCAATTTGCCTGTAATAAGCAGAATCTTAAAACGACATGATGATTAACGATTCCATTCTTCCTTACATCATTGAATTTCATTTGGTTGATCATTGTAATTTAAATTGTGCGGGATGCAGTCATTTTGCCCCGTTAGTAAAAGAGGAAGTTTTTTCAGATTTTATCAACTTCAAGCGTGATTTAATGAGATTGAGACAGGTTTTTGATGATGTCTATGAAATTCGCCTTATGGGTGGGGAACCACTCTTGCATCCGCAAATAAATGGCTTCATCGAGTTTTCACGTCAAACATTCCCAAAGGCAAACATCTCCATATCAACCAATGGTATGCTGCTTCTAAAGATGCCGGCTGCTTTTTGGCAATCTTGTGCAGTCAATCATGTTCTAGTAAAGCTCACCAATTATCCGATTAGCCTGAATTTTTCAGCCATCAACCAACTCGGGAGGTCTTACCAGGTAAGGCTAAAAATCCCGAAACAAGTCAACGCCTTTTTTCAATTCATCAATATCCAGGGTGATTCCAACCCATCACACAGTTTTCGCAATTGCCGCGCCATGTACACCACCCCGTTCCTGCGAGATGGCAGGCTGTACTCTTGCTCCTTTGCTCCTCATGTACACCTTTTTAATGAGTACTTCCATCAGGATATACCGGTAACCCAAAATGATTCCATCAATCTCTTTGGGGATGTTACACCTCAACAGGTACACACTTTCCTGGCAAATCCGATTCCATTATGTCAATGGTGCAAAACGAATCGTCCATACACAAATTGGGGTAGGTCAAATGGAGATATCACTGAATGGATTAGTGGCGAGGCAGATTCTTTCTCCCACTTTTTTGAGATCAGAAGAAATGCCGCGATAAGTGCCTATCACAGGGGAAAGCAATTACTCGAGATGCGTAAGAGGAATAAAAAATGAAAATTGAAAATTGCCTGGTTTTTCTAAAGCACCCGGACTCTGATTCCAAAACAGCTTTTTCACTTGTCGGGGATCAGGTTGTCGATAGCATTACTGGCAAACAATACCCGGTTATCCATAACATGATCGATTTTCAGGGAATTGCCCATTCTGATACCATGAGAAACAAAAAAGGGGTGTTCTTTAAACTTAACACTTATTATAGTGATCACTTTGATCCCGGGATCCGGACTTCCATCTTTGCGGGGGGCAGCGTTACTTTCATCAAAGCAAGCCGGAAAATGAAACAATGGATCGATCAACATGCAAAAAGTGAGACGCTATTTATTGAGCCGGAAGATGACCGCCTGATTAATTACATCGGCTTCGAAAAATGCCTTACTGTTGAGGACTTTACTTCAAAAAACACATACCCTTTGGAATCGGATTATCCAAACCTTAGCGCTTCACCGGAACAATTACCCATCCAATCCTCCTCATTTCAAAATATCATCAGCAACTATGTCCTCGAACATATAAAAAATCCCCGTCAGCATATGCAGGAGTTGGCAAGGATTCTTAAACCCGGCGGTTACGCGATTATTGGCGGTCCAGGTGATATCTACCCTTCCCATCGCGTGCCCTACAATTTCTTTAATATTATCCGATTTGGGTATTATGAAATGTTCAAAGAAAATGACCTCGAATTGGTGGAAGAATATTTCCCGGCAAAAACCTGGATGTCTATTCTCTATATCGCTTATACGACAATAGTAAGAAATAGCTGGTTTAACAAAAATCAGTTCACCAAACTTGTGCAGTTGTTCTTCTTGGTTGTCTCGCTGGTGACTTCGCCAATTTTTAATTTCCTTGCTCTTGTGCTAGACTTAGTGACACCCTTTGATCAGCGGGGATACTCTGTTTACTTGGCACTTGTAAGAAAACCTGTTGACGGTATAAATAAGTAAAACGCTGGCAGCAACTTTGCATTTTTTGTTGTTGACATTTCCTTTCACTTCTCCTACACTAAATCCATGCTTGCCAAGGTAAATGCCTGCGCGGTTATCGGTTTGGACGGGGTCATCGTCGATGTCGAGGTCGATCTCACTCCGGGTTTCAAGCCGCCTATTGTGATCGTCGGTTTGCCAGACGTCTCGGTGCAGGAAAGCAAGGAGCGCGTTCAATCCGCCATCCGCAATACCGGGCTGGAGTATCCCCGTAAGCGCGTGCGGGTTAACCTCGCACCCGCCACCGTCCGTAAAGAGGGCTCTGCTTATGATCTGCCGATTGCCCTCGGCATCCTCATCGCTAATCGTCAATTACCTCCTGATTGCCTGCATGAAAGCCTCGTGATGGGTGAACTTTCACTGGACGGCAGTGTGCGCCACATTCGCGGTGTATTGCCCATGGCAGCCGTTGCCCGCCAGGAGGGGTTCAAGCGTGTTTTTGTTCCCGCTGAGGATGCGCCCGAAGCAGCCATCTTCTCAAACCTCGAAGTCATCCCGGTCAATTCTCTCCTTGATCTTTACACCCACCTTATTGGGCAGAAAATCATCCCTCCCCAACCCGTGTTGGAGATTGAACAGGTGCAAGCCCAGGTGCAAACAGATTTTCAGGAGATAAAAGGACAGGAGCACATCAAACGTGCCCTTGAAGTTGCTGCTGCTGGCGGGCACAACCTTCTCATGATTGGACCTCCGGGAGCGGGAAAAACCCTCATGGCACGCGCATTGCCATCCATTCTCCCGCGCATGTCAGTCGATGAATCGCTGGATGTCACCCGCATCTATTCCGTCGCTGATGCGCTGCCTGCTGGTCTTCCCTTGATTAAGAACCGCCCATTCCGCTCTCCCCACCATACCATCAGCCACGCCGGCCTGGTAGGTGGAGGGAACTGGCCGCATCCTGGTGAGATCTCACTCGCCCACCGCGGTGTGCTTTTCCTGGATGAATTCCCCGAATTCGGCGCTCGTGTATTGGAAGTCCTGCGCCAGCCATTGGAAGATAAGGTCGTCACCATCAGCCGTGCTCAGGGTACTCTTACCTTCCCTGCCAACTTCCAACTTGTCGCCGCCATGAACCCTTGCCCCTGTGGATACTTCGGTGACGCCACCAAACCTTGCTCATGTTCCTCTTCAACTGTAACCAAATACCAGCACCGCATTTCCGGTCCCCTGCTGGACCGTATCGACATCCATGTGGAGGTTCCCCGTGTGGATTATGAAAAGTTGAGCGATGTCCGTCTTGGGGAGCCATCCAGTGTTATCGCCCTGAGGGT
>CAZSGL010000022.1:0-4722 GCA_964606265.1 uncultured Anaerolinea sp.
GGACCTTAATCCCTTGCTGGGTAACGAAATGGAATTTTACCCAGACCCTTTGATTATTGGAGTTATACATACTGTAGGCATGGCTGCCAAACCCGTGCATGTGCCGGAAGGATAATGGAATTCCGCGTTCACTCATGGTGATGGTGATCTGGTGTAGCGCTTCGGGGAGGGAAGTCCAGAAATCCCAGTTATTGGTGGCGGAGCGCAGGTTGGTTTTGGGGTCGCGTTTGACTGCGCGGTTGAGATCAGGGAAAAAGTGCGGGTCGCGCAGGAAGAATACCGGTGTATTGTTGCCCACCAGGTCCCAGTTGCCTTCTTCTGTATAGTACTTCATGGCAAACCCACGGATATCGCGCTCAGCATCGGCTGCGCCGCGTTCCCCCGCGACGGTTGAGAAACGCACGAAGGCTTCAGTTACCTTGCCGACCTTTGAAAAGATTTTGGCTTTTGAGTATTTTGTTATGTCATTGGTAACAGTGAATTTTCCGAAAGCACCGGATCCCTTGGCGTGCATGCGCCGTTCCGGGATAACTTCGCGGTCAAAATGTGCCAATTTCTCCTGATACCATACATCTTGCATCAACATGGGTCCGCGCGGACCAGCAGTCATGGCATTCTGATTATCTGGAACTGGTGCTCCAGCAGCAGTGGTGAGTTTATTTAGTTTTTTCATCTTGTTCTCCCTTTTTACTTCACACCATAATTATACGGTAAATAAAACACAGGCAGACTGATCTTTCTACCTGTGTTTTCGTCCATAAAACTTTGATTCTCAATTTTTACATCAAATCCCTACCCATTAAATGCCTTTTGCAATGCAGCGATATCCAGCTTCGTCATTTTCAACATCGCCTGGGTAGCCCGGTAGACTTTTTCACCATCTTTATCACTGAGCAGAGTCCCGAGAATTGATGGTACGACCTGCCACGTGATGCCGAATTTATCAGTTAACCAGCCGCATTGGTTTTTTTCTCCACCAGCTGAAAGGCGCTCCCAGTAATGGTCCACTTCATCCTGCGTCTCACAGTCAATGACAAATGAGATCGCTGGAGAGAATTTATATACCGGACCGCCATTGAGCGCAATGAAGGGTTGCCCATTGAGCGTGAATGCAGCGGTCATCACTGACCCTTCCTGACCGGGTGTATCTTTGGCATACCTGGCGACGTTTTCAATACTGGAATCATTAAAGACAGAAGTGTAAAAATTCAAAGCTTCTTCTGCATTATTGTCGAACCAGAGAAACGGAGTGATTTTTTGCATTTTTCCTCATTTTATAACCTTGGTGTCGGGGAAGGTAGCATTTGATACCATGCATTCATCCAAAAAACATCTAGGTGGTTTCAATATGGCTTGGGTCCATGTAGCCGAATTCCCATATGTGGCCATCGAGGTCTTCAAAACTGCGGCTGTACATAAATCCAAGATCCTCGGGATCGCGGGATTTTTTTGCACCAGCCTTGAAGGCCTTATCAACCATCTCATCAACTTCCTTGCGGCTGTCAACCATCAGGGCGTTGATCACTTCAACCTCAGTCCGGGTATCGATAATCCTCTTGGGGGTAAAGGAATTAAAGAACTTCTCCAGCAGGAGCATGAAGAAAATATTCTCACTGATCACCAGGCAGGCGGCTCTCTCATCGGTGAATTGTTTATTAAAGTGATAACCCAGGCTTGCAAAGAAATCCATACTTCTCTTGAGATCCTTCACGGGAAGGTTGACAAATATCTGCTGAGACATGTTTCCTCCAATCGCGGGTTGAATATTCCCACACAGATATTCTAACAAACCAGACAAGATTTGTCCAATTAACAATCCTTGTATTTGGTTTTTGTGATTAGCCAGGTTTATCGATTAGGGCGATACTGGATCGTTACTTTTTCTTCACCTTTTTAAGGTTTTCCTCCAAACGGAACACGGTGATTTTGCGGATCAGGTCATACGGGATCGGTTTATCTAACGGAAATTGGACTGTTCCTTTGGAAGTTTTATAGGAGGATAGTTCCGCTGCAAATACCCGGATGCTGCTCGCACCGGGGTAAAACCCGATATGATGAGCGTACCCCGCAAAATGGACCAGGTTGCCGTGCAACTTAAACGTGGGAATGCCGTAACTGATGGTTTCAGTGGCTTCCGGTGCGACAGCTTTAATCGTCTCTCTCACCTGTTGGAGGAGGTGTTGTGTTTCCGGGGGAAAAGTGGAAATATGGTTATCAATCGAGTTGGGAATATCGGGTTTCATCTCATCCTCATTTGTTTTCTACACTCACCAATAAATAGCAACAATTAATTAGGTTGCCTGTTAATTGTAAACTGTTCTTCGTTGATTTCAACAGCTCACCAGATTTTAGGAAATAATCGTGAAGTGTGAGAGGCGTAATCCAGGTAGCGCTCCCCAAATTGATTGACGAGAAGAGCCTCTTCAACCCGAATGCGATAGATGAATGCGGGAAGGAGTATCAGTGGGACTGAGCAGACACCAATCAAACTGGAATACCCAATTCCGATTCCCAATGACATCATGATGTAGCTTAAATATGCCGGGTGGCGGACGAATCCATAAGGTCCAGACCGGATGAGTTCCTGGGTTTCTGTCACCCTCAAGTGTCCCGAATAATTCTTGCGGGTCTCCCGGCGAGCCCATACGAAAAGTGCCACACTTATGATAACGAGGGTTAAACCAGTAATCTGCATAAGCAATGTGCGTGGCAGCCAGTTTGGTAACCAGAGCGCTTCTGCAGGTGAAATGAAATAAGCGGCCAGCATTCCCGGCAGGATCAACCAGAAGGAATGGTCGTTTTTCTCTTCATGGGTGGTTCTACCTTCGATTTTAGGATCATTGAAAGAGGTTCTCCTGATCCAGCAGGTGATCAAAAACCCCCAAAAAAAGATGTTTCCAATAAACACCAAAAACCAACCCATCCAATAAGTCGGCAGCGTCTTCAAACCCAGCCATGCCAGGAATACTGCCAGAGGCGGGACGAGTACCACAAGGAAGAATTTCACAGAACGGCTCAACGTCCCTCAAAAAGTGTTCTATATACAGGAAAAGTAAAAGTCTCCCAATTATTTTTCATGCTGGGGTTCCTTCCATGCGATTAATGATCCTCCACGCCATCAGTGTCAGCCAACGGGAGGGTTCTTTTTTCTGACCAAATTCCCAATCCTTCCAGGCTGTCCATTGAGACTCTACTGTGAAGCGACCATTATCATCCATTTTGGCTTTTAACACCCCAGTCATGTCAAGCAGCCGTGGATCGGATTTTAGCCAGGGGAATTGTGAGAGAACCTGTAATACGTGCATAATGTCATACCAGACAAAGGGTATTTTTAATTTACGAAAATCTGTCCCCATGTAAAAAATGTAAGGGTGTTTTTCCAGACTGTTTTCCCAAAGGTTGAGAAGTGTCTCCACTCCTGTGTGGCATGCAGGACTGTCCCGTAATTCAACCACTTCTGCCAACAATTTCAACATCCCCAGGTTCGCGTAAGGGCAGGGATCTTCCTTGCGGCCGGGTCCGCGAAAACTACCCGCCGTCAACGAAACCTTACACGGCCAGCCGTTATCGCGAACTATTTCCGCGAGATACCTAATGGCTTTCTTTACGACCGGGTCAGCACCCAGCCCGAACTTGACCAGCGCATAAAGGATTAAAGGCGCATCACACAATGCCCACCCCTTAATTCCTTCACCTGGACCGCTTTGATCACCCGAAAAATTTACAGGTAGCTGGAATGGACCCTCTGCAGATTGGTGTTGCATGATGCGGGCAATGATAGTTTTTACTCCCGGGTCGCTGGATTTGATACCCAGGTCAGCCAGAAACGTCAGTTTGTGAAATGGCTGCCCGGCGCTCTTATGGCTGGCGATAATCTTGCCAGGCCAATCGGAAAGATCGCCGATCAATTGCTTTACCTTTGGGTCTTCAAGCATCGCGTTACGTGAAGCCATGACAAGCGGGTCATCATTTTTTTGCCCCAATAAGTCCAACCTGGCGCGATACTCGATCCAGGGTTCGCCGGCTAAGATCCAGTCAAGTGGAATATCCATTGGAAATTATTCTCCATATAAATCACAGGTTTCAACTAGATATTAATTATATTCCTTCAAAATCAAAAAGACTAATGTGTGAGTCACAAAGAGTCTTTTTGCAATTTGTTTTATGGTTTTCGAATCGACCTAACGACCGGCGAATTGTGTGCCTAACAAGCTTTGCAGTTGGGCCAGCGTTTCAGCATCATCACCAATATACACGACGATGATATGACCGGCTTTAAAAAAGTGCGGCGTCGAAATCCAGAATAGCATGGTCGTGCCGATGCTTCCACCATCTGAGGCAACCAGGCTTGCATCAGCTTCCATCGCTTCTGAGGAATCGTATTCAAAGATCAGGATATCTGTTTCCCTGACTTTGACATTAGCGCCTCCAACGGAGAAATACTCCTGTGAAACTGGTTCTCCAACTTCCCTGACGGCATCCGCGGCATTAAGAGCGGCAATCAATCCCTCTTTGTCGACAATGTAAATTTCCGGAGTGGGCGTTGCTTCACTGCCGAGGTTACCAGTGCAGGCTGCCAGAAGTACCACTGCCAAAAGCAGAATAACTGAAGAACTAATTTTGTTTCTCATTTTGTACCTCCTGAATAACTGTTACTTCCAATAATGTTTATATCCTGACGGAATTGTATTTAAGAAAGTTCCCTTTAATTATGAACATTAA